>DUZD01000209.1 GCA_013349695.1 Rhodospirillaceae bacterium | reverse complement strand
AACCTTGATTTACAGGCTTTCCAGCGGCGAACGGGGCAAGTCATGAGCAAGGCCATTCGCATCTTCGAGACCGGCGGCCCGGACGTGCTGCGTTGGCGGGACGTCGATGTTGCCGCTCCCGGCCGCGGCGAGGTCCGCCTCCGGCAGACCGCCGTCGGGCTCAACTACATCGACGTCTATCATCGCGGCGGTCTCTATCCCTTGGCGGAATTGCCCGCCGTCATCGGCATGGAAGGAGCGGGCGTCGTCGAGGGCTTAGGCCCGGAAGTGACCGGTTTCGAGGTCGGCCAGCGGGTTGCCTACGCCGGCCTGCCGCCGGGCGCCTACGCCCAAGAAAGGCTGATACCGGCGCACCGTCTTGTCGCCCTGCCGGACGGCATCGACGATCGCCAGGCCGCCGCCATGATGCTCAAGGGCATGACCGCCCATTATCTGATCCGCCGCACTTATCGCGTCCAGAAGGGCGATACCATTCTTGTTCATGCCGCCGCCGGCGGCGTCGGCTCGATCCTTTGTCAATGGGCGAAACACCTGGGCGCCACCGTCATCGGCACCGTCGGCAGCGATGAAAAAGCCGATCTCGCCGGCGCCAACGGCTGCGACCACGCCATCGTTTATTCACGCGAAAATTTCCCCGAACGGGTCAGCGAAATCACCGCCGGCGGCGGCGTCGCGGCGGTCTACGATTCCGTCGGCCGGGCCACCTTCGAGGGCTCGTTGGATTGCTTGCGGCCCTTGGGCGTCATGGTCAGCTTCGGCAACGCCTCGGGTCCCGTCGCGGCGGTCGATCCGGCGGTCCTGGGCGCCAAGGGATCGCTGTTTTTGACCCGCCCCACGTTGATGACCTATACCGCCAAGCGCCAAGACCTCGTCGCCGCCGCCGAGGAACTTTTCGATGTCGTCTTAAGCGGCCAGGTCAAAATCGCCATCCATCAAACCTATCCCCTGGCGGAAGCGGCGCAAGCCCACCATGACCTGGAGGCGCGAAAGACCAAAGGCTCGACGGTTCTGATTCCTTAAAGCGTGTCTATGTTGATAAAAACCGGCGGAAACGCTGGCGATTATTTCCTTGCCACGCCCATCGGCGGGAAATGCCGATTAACTGTTCATGGACCCGAAGAACTCCTCGTTGTTCTTCGTTTCCTTGAGTTTGGCAAGCAGGAAATCCATGGCGTCGGTGATTCCCATGGGCATCAGGATGCGGCGCAAGATCCACATTTTCGACAATGTTCCCGGGTCGACCAAAAGCTCTTCCTTACGGGTGCCTGACTTGGTGATGTCGATGGAAGGCCAGGTGCGTTTGTCGGAAAGCTTGCGGTCGAGGATGATTTCCGAATTGCCGGTGCCCTTGAACTCTTCGAAGATCACCTCGTCCATGCGCGAACCGGTGTCGATCAGGGCCGTCGAGATGATGGTCAGCGAGCCGCCTTCCTCGATGTTGCGGGCGGCGCCGAAAAACCGTTTCGGGCGTTGCAGGGCGTTGGCGTCGACGCCGCCGGTCAAGACCTTGCCCGAACTCGGGACGACGGTGTTGTAAGCCCGCGCCAAGCGGGTAATGGAATCGAGTAAAATCACCACGTCGCGTTTGTGTTCGACCAGACGTTTGGCCTTTTCGATGACCATTTCCGCCACCTGCACGTGACGCGACGCCGGCTCGTCGAAGGTCGAGCTGACCACCTCGCCCTTCACCGAACGGTCCATGTCGGTCACTTCCTCGGGCCTCTCGTCGATCAAAAGCACGATCAGGTAGCATTCGGGATGATTGATGGCGATGGCGTGGGCGATGTTTTGCAGCATTACCGTTTTGCCGGTCCTGGGCGGCGCCACGATCAGCGCTCGCTGGCCCTTGCCGATGGGAGAGATGAGGTCGATGACCCGTGAGGTTCGGTCCTTGACGCTCGGATCTTCAATTTCCATTGTCATGCGGTCATCGGGATAAAGAGGCGTCAGGTTGTCGAAATTAATCCGATGGCGGACGTTCCCCGGGTCGGAGAAGTTGATGTCGTTGACTTTCAGCAGGGCGAAATAGCGCTCACCGTTTTTCGGCGAGCGGATCTGACCTTCCACCGTATCGCCCGTTCGTAAACCGAACCGCCGCACCTGGCTCGGCGAAACGTAAATGTCATCCGGTCCCGGGAGATAGTTGGCCTCTGGCGAGCGCAGGAAGCCGAAGCCATCCTGAAGAACCTCGAGGACGCCATCGCCGAAAATGGCGACGTCATTCTCGGCCAACTGTTTGAGGATGGCGAACATCATATCCTGCTTGCGCAGCGAGCTGGCGTTCTCGATTTCCAGTTCCTCGGCGTAACCGAGGAGATCGGCCGGTGTCTTGGTTTTGAGTTCTTGAAGATTCATGGTTGGATGGAAAAGCGATCTGGTGGAGAGATCTTAGAAAGGTATTAAACAAGGAATAATGCTAAAAACCGACTTTGTCCCCGATGTCGGTTTTTAAAGGAACAGGACTGTTGCGCCGCGTCCGATAAAAAAAAAGGATTCCTTGAGAACGCCGCCAGAAGTAAAGATCGGCAAAGCCAAGAAAGTAAAGCCTAACCAAACCTCAAGGGCTAGTCAAATGGAGAATGCAAGCTGCTTCAAATCGCTTTAAAAAGGCTTGACCACGGCGAGAATAACGATGCCGATCATCAGCAAGGTCGGCATCTCATTAACGATACGGAAAAATTTTTCCGAATGGCCGTTCGTATCCCCGGCGAAATTGCGCCGCCACCGCCACATCAGAACATGGATCGCCAAAAGCAAGGCGACCAAAAACAGCTTGCCGTGGAGCCAGCTCGCATCCCGTATCCTTTCGCCGAAATCGGCCAGCAGCAAACCGCCAAACAGGATCGAAGCCAGCATGGCCGGTGTCATGATGGCATTGAAAAGGCGCCGCTCCATGATCTTGAAGGTTTCGGATTTGTCCGATCCCGTCAGGGCTTGCGTGTGGTAGGCGAACAGCCTTGGCAGGTAGAGAAGCCCCGCCATCCAGGACATCACGGAAATCACGTGCAAGGCCTGGATCCAGAGGTAAGCGGAAGGCGAAAGCTCCACCCCGTTCGTTTCCCCGTTCAAAAGCGCCGGTCATGAAGACAACGTCCCATGACCGGGGAACATGCCGTTTTGTCGCCGGTCGCGATGCGGCCCGGCTGCCATTTCAGCGCCGTTTCAACGATATAGGCCAGGCTGTCGATAAACTCAACCCGAGTGGCCAGGGCCGGCACCCGGATGAACGCCGGAATAGCAAGCTCCCGGCACCGCCGGCGATAGGTGATGTCCAGTTCGACGAGGGTCTCGGAATGCTCGGAAACAAAAGAGATGGGGACGACGACCACGGGGACCCGGTCCTTGGCCGCCTGTTCCAGCGCCTCTTCGGTGGACGGACCGATCCACCGCAGCCGCCCGACGCGGCTTTGGTAGCAGACCGACCAGTCCAAGTCCGGAACCGTCAGCTCGCCGACCACCGCCGCCGCCGTCCGTTCGATTTGCTCCTGGTAGGGGTCGCCGCGGTCGATGATTTTTCGCGGCAAGCCATGGGCGGAGAACAGCAGTCTCGGTTTTCCCGCCCGAGACGCCTCTTGCAAGCCGGCGCCAATGAGTTTCGCCTGGGCGCGGAGCAGACCCGGCGCCGTTGGATAACAACAGACGGCATGGGTCGGTACGCGCAATCCGGCCGCCGCCGCGGCCCGGTTCCATTCCTGCAAAGAGGTCCCCGACGTGGTGGTTGAAAACTGCGGGTAAAGGGGCAGGAGGACGATTTCGTCGGGGCTGAATATTTTCACGGCCGCCGCCGTTTCATCGCTCATCGGATGCCAATAGCGCATGGCGACAAAAACCCTGGCCTCGAATTTTGTCCGCAATCGCTCTTCCAGGGCGGCGGCTTGCAGTTGGCTCTGCTCGACAAGAGGCGACTTACCGCCGATCTTTTCATAAATCTCTCGGGCCGGGGCTTCCCGGCGCCGCGAAATCCATTGCGCCAGCAGCCAGCGGGCCGGTCTTGGCAGGTCGAGGATGGCGGGATCGTTGAACAAATTGAAAAGAAAAGGCCTAACCGAATCCAACTGATCCGGTCCGCCCAGATTGAACAACACGACGGCAAGCTTTTTCATCCCTGGGGTTTCAAGGTTTTCCAGGCATTTCCCGAAATCTAACCGCGGATCAGCTCGACCAGGCGATGCACGTGTTCAGGCGGCGTTTCCTGCAGAACGCCATGACCGAGGTTGAAGATGAACGGCCCCGCCGCCAGGGCTTCAAGGATACGCCGCGTTTCCATTTCCAGGGCCTTGCCGCCGACCACCAAGGCTTGGTTGTCCAAGTTGCCTTGCACCGTCGACTTTCCCTGCAGATTGGCCGCCGCCCAGTCGACGGGAACGGCGCTGTCGATGCCGATTGCGTCGACTCCGCTCAGATTGGCGAAAGCCTCGTACATCAGGCCGGCGCCGCGCGGGAAACCGATGATCGGGACGTCCGGACAGGCTTGCCGCAATCTCCCGACAAGGGCCGCCGTCGGCGCAATGACCCAGCGGCGAAACTGCGATTCACCGAGAACGCCGGCCCAACTGTCGAACAACTGAATGACTTCAACCCCGTTTTCGACTTGCTGGACAAGATGAACCGCTGTCGCCTCGACCAACAGGTCGATCAATTTTTGCAAATCGTCCGGCGCCCGATGGGCCCAGGCCCTGATTTTTCCGCATCCGGTTCCACCGCGCCCCTCGACCATGTAGACGGCCACCGTCCAGGGTGAACCGGCAAATCCGATCAATGTCGTTTGCTGTGGGATTTCACGGCTTAATTGGTGAACCGTCTCGTAGACCGGCGCCAAATGGTCCCTCAGCCGCCCGATGCCGAGGCAGGATAGCTTTTCGGGCGAGTCAACCGGCTCGAGAACCGGGCCTTCACCTTCGCGGAACTGGACTTTTTGTCCCAGGGCGTCCGGCACCACCAGGATATCGCTGAACAAAATAGCCGCGTCCATGCCGTAACGGCGCAGGGGCTGCAAAGTCACCTCCACCGCCAGATCGGGGGTGTAACAAAATTGCAGAAAGTCTTTCGCGGTGGCGCGGATTTTCCGGTACTCGGGCAGATAGCGGCCGGCTTGGCGCATCAACCAGAGCGGCGGCGGCGAAAGACTTTCGCCGCTCAAGGCGCGCAGCAGGGGCTTTTTCGGTTGGCTAGTGGCCTGTATCATCTAAATT
>DUZD01000190.1 GCA_013349695.1 Rhodospirillaceae bacterium | reverse complement strand
CGCGAGCAATTGGTAACGGCGCTCGGGTTGGTGCGGGTGGAGACATTCGCGCGGCTGGGAGCGGCCGGGGGCGGTTCCGAGCGAGGCGACGTTTTCGCGGGCCTTTGCCGAGCTCGCCAAGAACGTGCCGCCGAGCCGCCTGCCCGCGATGCTGGCCGACCTGCCCCGCCACCGCGCCGTCGGCGCCAAGCGCGACGCCAAGGGCCATAAGACGAGTTGGATCGGCTACAAGCCGCACCTGGACGTGGCCGACGGCGGCATTCCGATCGGTTGCCTGCCCGCCTCGGCGTCCCCGCGCGACAGCCAGGCGGCGATCCCCCTGGCGACCATGACGGCGGCGCCTTTCACCGCCTTCGCCGGCGCTCAGAATGGGATTTCGTCGTCGAGATCGCCGCCGGCCGCCACGCCGCCGGTGGAGTCGTCCGCCGCGCCGCCGCCGGACCCGCCGCCAGCGGACTCGGAGCCGCTCCAAGCGGGCTCGCCGGGAGGCGCGTAATCACCGCCGCCGCCCTTGCTGTCGAGCATGGTCAGATCGCCGCGAAAGCGCTGCAAGACCACTTCCGTCGAATAGCGCTCGTTGCCGTCGTTGCCGGTCCATTTGCGGGTCTGCAAGGCGCCTTCGACATAGACCTTGGCGCCCTTGCGCAGGTACTGTTCGGCGATACCCCCCAAATGGTCGTTGAAGATGACGACCCGATGCCACTCGGTCTTTTCGCGCCGTTCGCCGGTCTGCTTGTCTTTCCAGGAATCCGACGTGGCGAGGGAGAAGTTGACGATCTTGGCGCCGTCCTGAGAGTAGCGGACCTCGGGATCGCGTCCGAGGTTGCCGACGAGAATAACCTTGTTAACGGAACCAGCCATTTCCTGAACCCTTCAAAATCCGAACCCTTGAAAACCTCGACAAAGTCCGCTCGCCGCGCGGCTGGAGCATTGCAAGTTCGATCGGCGCCAGCCCACTCCCCCGAGTGGCCGGGATTTTACCCGCAAACCCGGCTTCGCCGCCATCCCGCTCGCGGAGATAACTGGGGATAAAACGGATCGCCGCCGCTTTTCCGTTGGTGATAGCACCTTGTCGTTTCCAGGACAAGAACATTAAGCGAACATTATTCGGGAACGCGGCCTTCCTTTACACCCTCGCCCCGGCCCCATATATCTGAGAGTCTCGGTTCACCGGTACAAAAAATCATGGATAAGATCAGCGTTCGCGGCGCCCGGCAACACAATCTCCAGAACATCGACGTGGAGATCCCGCGCGACGCGCTTACCGTCATCACCGGGCTATCGGGCTCGGGCAAGTCGTCCCTGGCCTTCGACACCATCTACGCCGAGGGCCAGCGCCGCTACGTGGAGTCGCTTTCGGCCTATGCCCGGCAGTTCCTTGAACTGATGCAAAAACCGGACGTCGACCTGATCGAAGGGCTTTCCCCGGCCATCTCCATCGAGCAGAAGACGACATCGAAGAACCCGCGCTCGACCGTTGGCACGGTGACCGAGATCCATGACTACATGCGCCTTTTGTTCGCCCGCGCCGGCGTTCCCCATTCGCCGGCCACCGGTCTGCCGATCGAAAGCCAAACCGTCAGCCAGATGGTCGATCGGGTCATGGAAATGGCGGAGGGCACCCGGCTTTTGCTTCTCGGCCCCGTCGTCCGCGGCCGCAAGGGCGAATACAAGCGCGAACTCCAGGACTTAGGAAAACGCGGCTTTCAGCGGCTCAAGGTGGACGGCGCCTTTTGCGAGATCGACGACGTGCCGGCCTTGAACAAGAAAGTCAAGCATTCGATCGAAGTGGTGGTCGACCGCATCGTCGTCCGCGACGGCTTGCAATCCCGCCTCGCCGACAGTTTCGAAACCGCGCTCTCGCTGGCCGACGGCCTGGCGTTCACGGAAGATGCCGATTCGGGCGAGCGGACCACGTTCTCCGCCAAGTTCGCTTGTCCCGTTTCCGGCTTCACCATCGACGAGATCGAGCCCCGGCTGTTCTCGTTCAACAATCCCTTCGGCGCCTGCCCGGCCTGCGACGGCCTGGGCACGGAAATGTATTTCGATCCGCAATTGGTGGTTGCCGACGACCGCCTGTCGCTCGGCGACGGCGCTATCGCGCCCTGGGCCAATTCCTCGTCGCCTTATTACCAGCAGACCTTGGCCAGCTTGGCCGAACATTTCGGCTTCCGGCTGAGCAAGCCTTTCGGCAAGCTTTCCGCCGCCGTCAGGGAGACGATCCTGTTCGGTTCCGGCGACGAGCCGGTGACCATGCGCTACCACGACGGCAAGCGGCCCTACGACATCACCAAACCCTTCGAAGGCGTCATTCCCAACATGGAGCGGCGTTGGCGGGAAACCGATTCCTCTTGGGTGCGCGACGAACTGGGCCGCTATCAGACGGTCACCACCTGCGATAGCTGTCGCGGCCACCGGCTCAAGCCCGAGGCCCTGGCGGTGAAGGTCGCCGGTCTGCACATCGGCGAAGTCACCGGCATGTCCATCGCCGCCGCCGCTTCTTGGTTCGCCGGCCTGGAGCAGCGTTTGAGCGCCTTTCAGCGCCGGATCGCCCGGCGGATCTTGCGTGAAATCAACGAACGGCTGGAATTCCTGGTCAACGTCGGCCTCGATTATCTGACCCTTTCGAGGAGGTCCGGCACGCTTTCCGGCGGCGAAAGCCAGCGCATCCGGCTGGCCTCTCAGATCGGTTCGGGGTTGACCGGCGTGCTCTACGTCCTCGACGAACCCTCCATCGGCCTGCATCAGCGCGACAACAGCCGCCTGCTGACCACCCTCAAGCGGCTGCGCGACCTGGGCAATACCGTCATCGTCGTCGAACACGACGAGGACGCCATCATGAGCGCCGATTACCTTCTCGACATGGGACCCGGCGCCGGCGTCCACGGCGGCCGCGTCGTCGCCAAGGGCGCGCCCAAGGACATCATGGCGGCGCCGCAAAGCCTGACCGGCCAGTACCTGAGCGGAAGCCGCCAGGTCCCCATGCCAGGCCGCCGCCGCAAGAGCCGCGGGGGACGGAAATTGACCGTCAAGGGGGCCAGGGCCAATAACCTGGCCGGCATCACCGTCGACTTTCCTCTTGCCACCTTCACTTGCATAACCGGCGTGTCGGGCAGCGGCAAGTCGACGCTCGTCGTCGACACCCTTTATAGGGCTCTGGCCCGGCGCCTGCACGGGGCGCGCCTGCACGCCGGCAAGCACGACGGCATCGACGGCCTGGAACTGATCGACAAGGTGGTCGATATAGACCAGTCGCCCATCGGCCGGACGCCGCGCTCCAACCCGGCCACCTATACCGGCGCCTTCACCCCCATCCGCGAGTGGTTTTCCGCCCTCCCCGAAGCCAGGGCGCGGGGCTATAAGACGGGGCGCTTTTCCTTCAACGTCAAGGGCGGGCGTTGCGAGGTCTGCCAGGGCGACGGCCTCATCAAGGTCGAGATGCATTTCCTGCCCGATCTCTACGTGCAATGCGACAACTGCAAGGGCAAGCGCTACAACCGCGAGACCCTGGAGATCCACTTCCGCGGCAAGTCCATCGCCGAAGTTCTCGACATGACCGTCGACGAGGCGCTGGAGTTCTTCAAGGCGGTGCCGGCCATCCGTAACAAGTTTCTGACTTTGCAGAAGGTGGGGCTCGGTTATATTCACCTGGGCCAACAGGCCACGACGCTTTCGGGCGGCGAGGCACAACGGGTCAAGCTGGCCAAGGAACTGTCCAAGAGGGCCACCGGCAAGACGCTCTACATCCTCGACGAGCCGACGACGGGCCTGCATTTCGCCGACGTCGAGAAGCTGCTCGAAGTGCTGCACGCCTTGGTCGATACCGGCAACACGGTCGTCGTCATCGAGCACAACCTGGAAGTCATCAAGACCGCCGATTGGATCATCGATCTGGGGCCGGAAGGCGGCGACGCGGGCGGCGGCGTCGTCGCCACCGGCACGCCCGAGGACGTGGCGGCGGAGCCCGCCAGTTATACCGGCCGGTACCTGGCGCCTTATTTCAAAAAGGCGAAGGCGAGAAAACGGGCCTGAGCGCCCTTGCCGGCCCTTTCCCGCCCGTTGGTTTGTCGCCAAAATTTTTTGCCGCAATTCCCCCCGTTGTGACATAAGTCACTGAAACCGAGTCCCGGTCCTTGCCATAATAAAACGGTCCCAATGAAGGGAAGCGAACGGCTTTTTCCCCTGGAACAGAGAGAAGGCAAGGTCATGACCAAACCTACCTGTGAGCGATCCGATTGCTTTTTCTGGTTCAAGGGCCGGTGCTCTCACATCTGCGGCACCGCACCTAAACGTTGCGCCCTTTTTCTGTCCATAAAGCCATTAAAAAAGGCATCGGCGAATGGCCAGAACCTAAAACCGGCGAAAGCCATTTTTCAACCCACCGGCTTGAAGGCCATTTAAGCCGCCACGAACGGTGGCCTAATCCTTCGCTCCGTCCACCGGCAGGCCCTCGCGCGCCCAGCGTTTCATGCCGCCCTTGATGATCGAAATGTTAGTGAATCCGGCCCTTTTCAGCAGCCGGGCGGCATTCGAAGAATGGTCCTCGCCGCCGCAAATAATATATATGGGTGCGTCCAGGTGGCCCTGAAGGCCGGACCTGATCTCCTCGAATCTTTCCCAGAGATCGCCGAACGGCACGTTGAACGCCTCCGGCAGGTGGCCCAAGGGACCCAGGAAATCGCCGCGTTGGCGCAGGTCGAGAACGAACGGTTCCTCGCCGTTATCCATCAGTCGTATCACAGTCATTGGTTCGACAAACGGCACGCCGGCCAGCAAGCGCGGCAAGTATATCATGACCAGCAGCACGGCAATCGGCAAGGTGATGAGCAGTATTTCGCTATAAAATTGCATCGGCTCCCTCTTCCGCCGCCCGTCGCGGGCGGGACCCATGCTAGTTTAGTGCATTTCCCGTTTGCGCGAAATCGGGACTGTGTTTTTTTGTCGTCATGAACAGCGGCGGCATCCCGGCCCTGAGACGATCCCGCCCATGTCATCGGCGGCGGTCTCGCCGGCAGCGAGGCGGCCTGGCAGCTTGCCCCGCGCCGGCGTCCCCGTGCCCTTGCAAGAGACGTGGCCGGCAAAGCCGTCCACGCCGGTTCGATTCCGGTCCGCGCTTCCAGTTTAATCCGGCGTAGTTCAGTTGGTGGAACGGGGGACTGTTAATCCCTATGCCGCAGGTTCGAGTCCTGCCGCCGGAGCCAATAAGA
>DUZD01000140.1 GCA_013349695.1 Rhodospirillaceae bacterium | reverse complement strand
GGACGCTTTCAAGGCCTTGGTCGAACAGGTTCAGACCGCTCTCGCCAATACGGCTTAAACAAAAGCCGGTATCGTTTATGAAGTTTGGGAGCCGGCTAAAGGGCGGGCTGCCTTTTAAGCCTTCAACAGGTGCGGCAATGACGGACGATCCGGAGGCCATTAAAACCGAGATTTTAGAGGCCACGGCGGCGGCAACGACCCTTGACCGGCTGGAAGCGATCCGGGTGGAGGAACTGGGCAAGAAGGGGCGCATCACCGGCTTCATGAAGGAACTGGGGAGCATGGACCCGGAACGGCGCAAGACCGTTGGTCTGGCCCTTAACGCCCTTAAAACGGATGTCGCCGCCGCCATCGAGGAGCGCAAACGCGACTTAGCCGACGCCGACCTCGACGCCCGTCTGATGGCCGACGCGGTGGATGTGACCCTGCCGGCGCGCCCGGAAAAGCCGGGCCGCGTCCATCCCATCAGCCAGACCATCGACGAAGTCGTCGCCATTCTGGGCGAGATGGGATTCGCCATCGCCGAGGGTCCGGACATCGAGGATGACTGGTACAATTTCACGGCGCTGAACATCCCGCCGGAACACCCGGCTCGCCAGGAGCACGACACTTTCTACCTGCCGGGCCAGAATGATGGCCACCGCATGCTCCTTCGCACCCACACCTCGCCGGTCCAGATCCACACCATGCAGCAACAAAAGCCGCCTATCCGCATCATCGTGCCGGGGCGCACCTACCGCTGCGATTACGATGCCACGCACTCGCCGATGTTTCATCAGATCGAGGGCCTGGCGGTCGACGAGTCGACGCACATGGGCCATTTGAAGGGCTGCCTGATCGAGTTCTGCCGGGCCTATTTCGGTGTCGAGGACTTGCCCGTGCGCTTCCGTCCCAGCTACTTTCCCTTTACCGAGCCATCGGCGGAAGTGGATATCGGCTGCATCCGCGAAGGCGGCGAATTGCGCATCGGCCATGGCGACGACTGGCTGGAGATTCTCGGCTGCGGCATGGTCAATCCCAAGGTGCTGGAGAACTGCGGCATCGATTCGGGCAAGTATCAGGGCTTCGCCTTCGGCATGGGCATCGAGCGCCTGGCCATGCTCAAGTACGGCATCGCCGACTTGCGGACGTTCTTTGAATCCGATCTCAGGTGGCTCCGCCACTACGGCTTCAGCGCCCTCGACGTGCCGTCGATGGTCGGGGGCCTCAATTAGTGAAATTCACCCTCTCCTGGCTGAACAACCATCTTGACACGACGGCGGGCGTCGAGGAGATCGCCGGCCGGCTGACCATGTTGGGCCTGGAAGTGGACGGCGTCACTGACCGGGCCAGGGGAATGGAGGATTTCGTCGTCGCCGAAGTCATCGAGGCCAAACAACATCCCGACGCCGATAAACTCCAGGTCTGCCAAGTCAACACCGGCACCGAAACGTTGACGGTGGTTTGCGGCGCGCCAAACGCGCGGGCCGGCATGAAAGGCGTGTTCGCCGCCACCGGCTGTTATATTCCCGGCATCGATCTGAAGCTCAAAAAGGCCAAGATCCGGGGTGTCGTCAGCAACGGCATGCTGCTGTCCGAACGCGAGATGGGGTTGTCCGACGAACACCAGGGCGTCATCGAATTGCCCGCCGCCGCCGCCGTCGGCGCCACCGCCGTCGAGGTGATGGGCCTCGCCGACCCCGTCATCGACATCGACATCACTCCGAACCGCGGCGACTGCCTGGGCGTGCGCGGCGTCGCCCGCGATTTGGCGGCGGCCGGTCTGGGAACGTTGAAGCCCCTGAACGCCGAGCCGGTGCCCGGTGCCTTCGAAAGCCCGATCAAGGTGCATCTGGATTTTACATCCGCCGCCGCCGGCGCTTGCCCTTTTTTCGTCGGCCGCTACATCCGTGGCGTCAGCAACGGCGAAAGCCCAGGTTGGCTCAAGGACAGGCTGTTGGCCGTCGGCTTGCGCCCCATTTCGGCGCTGGTCGATATCACCAACCTGATGACCTTGGACCTGTGCCGGCCGCTGCATGTTTTCGACGCCGACAAGATCAAAGGCGATCTCCGTGTCAGGCTGGCCAAATCCGGCGAGTCGATGTTGGCCCTCGACGGCAGGGAATACGACTTGGATGCGGCGATGACGGTGATCGCCGACGACGACCACGCGCAAGCCTTGGGCGGGGTCATCGGCGGCGAGCGGTCGGGATGCGCGGCCGAGACCGTCAACGTCTATGTGGAGTGCGCCTATTTCGATCCCGTGCGGACGGCGGCGACGGGGCGCAAACTCAATTTGACGTCGGACGCCCGCTTCCGTTTCGAACGCGGCGTCGATCCGGCCTTCCTGGTCCCCGGCATGGAGGTCGCTACCCGCCTGATCCTCGATCTCTGCGGCGGCGAGGCCTCCGAACCGGTGATCGCCGGAAAGGAGCCCGAGGGGAAACGCGATATCGGTTTCCGCCGCGGACGGATACAGGCTCTTGGCGGCGTCGAAGTGCCGGCGGAAGAGGTCAAAAGGATATTCGGCGCGCTCGGCTTCATGGTCGCGGAAACAGGCGCGCAATGGCGCGTTTCCGTACCTTCGTGGCGGGGCGACATCATCGGCGAAGCCTGCCTGGTCGAAGAGATCGTGCGCGTTTTTGGCTACGACAACATCCCGACGGTGGCGATGGAGCGTCCTTCCGCCCTGCCGCCGCCGGCCCTGGACGCGTCTCAGCGCCGCCGCGCCGCCGCCCGCCGGGTGCTGGCCGGACGCGGACTGGTCGAGGCGGTCACTTTGTCCTTCATGCCCTCGGAGCAGGCGGAACCGTTTGGCGGCGCGCCGGACTCCATCCGCTTGCTCAATCCCATCAGCTCGGACCTCGACGCGATGCGCCCGTCGATCCTGCCCAACCTGATCTCCGCCGTCGGTCGCAACGCCGACCGCGGCACCCCCGACGCCTGCCTGTTCGAGATCGGACCCCGGTTCGCCGGCGACCGCCCGGAGGATCAGAGCATGGTCGCCGCCGGCGTGCGCGCCGGGCGGAGCGGCCTTCGCAATTGGGCTGAACCGTCCCGGCCGGTCGATGTTTTCGATGCCAAGGCCGACGCCTTGGCGGTGTTCGGCGAGCTCGCTCTGCCGGTGGACAAACTCAGGGTCGGCAACGATGCCCCGCCCTGGTACCATCCCGGCCGTTCGGGACTTTTTCGTTTGGGTCCGAAAACGGTGCTGGCGTCCTTTGGCGAGATCCATCCTAGGGCGTTGCGGAAAATGGACGTCAAGGGCCCGATCATCGGTTTCGAAATCTTCCTCGACAATTTCCCCAAGCCAAAAACCAGGAAAACCGCCGCCAAGCCGCACCTCGAACTGCCGTCTTTTCAACCGGTGGAACGCGATTTCGCTTTCGTCGTCGACAAGGATATCGCCGCCGAGGCGCTGATGCGCGCCGCCAAGGGCGCCGATGCGGCGCTGATCGCCGAGGTCCGCGTCTTCGATCTTTTCGCCGGCGGCAATCTCGGCGAGGCCAAGAAGTCGCTGGCCATCAACGTCGTATTGCAGCCCACCGAAAAAACCCTCACCGAAGCCGAAATCGACGCCGTCGCCGAGAAAGTGATCGCCAGTGTCGAAGCGGCAACCGGCGGGGTGCTGAGGAAATAAACCTTCCCGCCTGACTTCGGTGGAGCCTTGCGCGGGCACGGGATGATGGTAGTCTGAATTGCAGGCAACCCGGAGACAGCCGTGGCCGAGGATGAAGCCGAAGCGGAAGGCGGGAAAAAGCCCGAGGCTGAAACTGCCCCGGAAGCCGGGGAAACCCCTGAGCCAGTGACGGAACAGCAGCCTCGACCGGAAGCCGGGCCGGGGGCCGGGGAAACGCCCGCGGAAATCGCCGAGATCGAGGCCGAACCGGAAGCCGGGCCGGGGACCGGGGAAACGCCCTCGGAAATCGCCGAGATAGAGGCCGAACCGGAAGCCGGGCCGGGGACCGGGGAAACGCCCTCGGAAATCGCCGTGATCGAGGCCGAACCGGAAGCCGGGCCGGGGGCCGGGGAAACGCCCTCGGAAATCGCCGTGATCGAGGCCGAACTGGAAACCGGGTCAGAGGTTGAGGCCGAAGCCGAAGCCGAACCGGAAACAGAGGAAAAGGCCGAGCAAGAGGCTCTCGAACCTTCCGGCGGTGAAACGGATGACGCCTCGGTGAACGGCGAGGCTCCGGGCGAGGAAACCGCCTGGCAAACTCCGGTGTTCAGATGGATTCCTTTTTCCTTTCAAGGCCGCATCGCTCGTTTCGTTTATTGGCTGCGCGGTATCCTGCCGTTTTTCTCTGTCCCTCCCGAACCTTCCGGCGGTGAAGCGGATGACGCCTCGGTGAACGGCGAGGCTCCGGGCGAGGAGACCGCCCGGCAAACCCTGGCGTTCAGATGGATTCCTTCTTCCTTTCAAGGCCGCATCGCTCGTTTCGTTTATTGGCTGCGCGGCATCCTGCCGTTTTTCTCTGTCCCTCCCGAACCTTCCGGCGGTGAAGCGGATGACGCCTCGGTGAACGGCGAGGCTCCGGGCGAGGAGGCCGCCCGGCAAACTCCGGCGTTCAGATGGATTCTTTTTTCCTTTCAAGGCCGCATCGCTCGTTCCGTTTATTGGCTGCGCGGCGTCCTGCCGATTTTCGCTGTCACTCTCGTCCTGCCATTGGCGTTGGTGGTCCTGTCGAAGGCGTTGGGACTGCAACAACAAGCGGCGCCCACCGCCGCCAGCCTCTTCATCTTGAGTACCGATCATGGCCAGGTATCGGTCAAGGACGCCTCCGGTCTCGCCGGGGTCAAGGTCTCGGCCGGTGAAAGCCCTTCGGAGCAACCGGACGCGCCGTCTTTCGAAAAGACCGTGGATACCGGAATCTTCCGCTTGACGGCGGTTCAGACCTTGGCCGGCAAATCCGGCAAGGAGAAAATCCGCTGGCGCTTCTCGGCGGCCAGGGAAGCCGTCGAAACGCCCTTGTTCATCACCATCATCGCCGTTACCGCCGGGATCGTTCTTTTCCTCTTTATTTTTTGGACCTCGCTCGCGGTCGGCGCCAAGCGATGCCATGATCGCGGCCGCTCGGGCTGGTTTCAGTTGATCTCCCTGATCCCGTTCATCGGCTCCCTTTGGCTGCTCGTCGAGCTTGGCATTTTGAAAGGCAAGGAGGGCGGGAACCGCTTTGGCCCCGATCCTCTTGCCTAGTACACCCCGGCGGGATTCCTGACCCCATACGATCGCTTTTCCCGCTCTCCCGGTAGGAGCGGACGCGCCGGCGATGCGGGTACATCGTCAAGCGTTCTC
>DUZD01000206.1 GCA_013349695.1 Rhodospirillaceae bacterium | reverse complement strand
CTTCTCGGACGGCGTTGCGCGGCGCTTGTGATGGATTGACATCACGGCGCGCCACGCGCCTAGCCGGGAAACTCGGAAGCCCGTCGTATGGGGTCAGGAATCCCGCCGGGGTGTACTAGCCACGCCCGAAGAGGCAACCCATGACGCTGTTGGCTCTGCCGAGACGGCGACCCAGGAACCGCCGCGTCCTTTCCTGATCCGGGGACCCGTCCCGGGACCAGACCGCCAGGGTCGCCAGGAAAAGGGCGGTCAACCCAATTTCCTCGATCTGGCGGCGGCGGCCGCCGGCGTCCAGACCGGCGGCATCACGCAGCCATTGGATCAGCCGCGACAGGTTGAAGATCGTCGGCACCCAATGGTGGGGATGCGCCAAATACATCTTGACGTCCAGCATTTCCCTCGTCACCCGGCGGTGGCCGGCGAGGCTGTCGAACCAGCGCAACAACAGAATTCGCAACCGCTCACGGGTATCGAGGTCGGCGAAATCTTCATCCGTGGGCGCCAGCATGGCATCCAGGGCGCCGCCGAACCAGACATTGGCGACGGCGTCCAGGTCGCGGAAATGACTATTCACGTCGACGAGTGCGATGTTCAGTCTTTCCGCCACCTGGCGCAGGCGCACCCGTTTCCAACCGTTCTCCTCGGCCAGATCGAGGGCGGTGTTGAAAATGAGGGTTTTAATCTCTTTTGGTGCCATGTTGCAGTCGGAATCCTCCCTTTTTCCGAAACCACTATAGACCATCTGCCCGCAAACTTCTACTTAAAATTGCACGCTATGGCGCATTTTGTGGACGGCGGCAACCGCTGGCCGCAACCTCTGGGGAATCCGGCCCCGGAGGTGAATTACCCCCACAAAAGTTAGGGACGACATTTCCGCCATTCGCCGGTATCATGTTTGAGCGTTATATACGGATGAACGCAACGCTCGGAGTTCCGGGTGCGACGGCGAAGGATGAACAAGGGCTGGCCATGATCGATCCGTTCGGGCGCAAGATCACCTATCTCAGGGTCTCGGTCACCGATCATTGCGACTTTCGCTGCACTTACTGCATGGGCGACCAAGTGACCTTCCTGCCCAAGGCCGAGGTTTTGACTCTGGAAGAGATCGACCGTGTATGCAGCGCTTTCGTCAGCCGGGGCGTTCGCAAGCTGCGCCTCACCGGCGGCGAGCCCCTGGTCCGGCGCAACATTATCAGCCTGTTCCGCTCGCTTGGCCGCCACCTGGATTCCGGCGCCTTGGACGAGATCGTTCTGACCACCAACGCCAGCCAGTTGGAACGATTGGCGCAGGGGCTTTTCGCGTCCGGCCTTAGACGCATCAACGTCTCGCTCGATACTTTGGATGCAGCCAAATTCCTGGCCATCACCCGCCGCGGCAAGCTCGACAGGGTTCTCGCCGGTTTGGAGGCGGCCAAGACCGCCGGTCTCAAGGTCAAGATCAACACGGTGGCGCTCAAGGGCGTCAATGAAGACGAAGCCGACGATTTGGTGGCTTGGTGCGGCCGCCAGGGTTTCGACCTTACCTTCATCGAGACCATGCCTTTGGGCGACATCGGCGGCGATCGCACCGAACAATACATGCCGGTGACCGAAATCCGCCGGCGGTTGGAGCGAAACTGGACTCTTTCCGACATCAGCGACAACACCGGTGGGCCTTCGCGTTACGTGCGCGTCGCCGAAACCGGACAGAGGCTTGGTTTCATCACCCCTTTGAGCCGCCATTTCTGCGACACTTGCAACCGCGTGCGCCTGACTTGCACCGGCATTCTTTATATGTGCCTGGGCAAGGACGATTCCGCCGACCTACGGCAGCCGTTGCGAACGAGCGAAAGCGACGGGCCGCTTTTGGCGGCCATCGACAGGGCTATCGCCCGCAAGCCGAAAGGCCACGATTTCACCATCGACCCCGGCAACGACCGTCCCACCGTTGCCCGCCATATGAACGTGACGGGGGGGTGACAAGATCACCAATCCTCGCCATTGTTTCGTTTCCCTGGCGTCCATCGTTCCACCACCACCACGAAATTGCGCTTCGCCAATTTGCTCCTTGCCTTTGTCCTCGCCGCCGGGCCTTGTCAGCGGGCCGGCGGCGGCGAACGTCCGGCGATACCGGCAACGAGCGGGACCGGTTCGACGATGACAGGCAACGAACAACTCGAAGACGCCCTCAAGCGGCACGTGGCGGCGTTGACCGTCGATATCGGCGAACGCACTTCCTTTCTCCCCGACAAGCTGGCGAGAGCCCGCGAATATGTCCGCGACGAATTGGCGAATGCGGGGCTCGAGGTCACGGAACAGGGCTATGACTACCGCGGCCAGCGCGTCGCCAACCTGATCGCGGCGCTGCCCGGCGCCAGCATGGCCAAAAAGTACTATCTCGTCGGCGCCCATTACGACACGGTTCCGGGGACGCCCGGAGCCGACGACAACGCCAGCGCCGTTGCCGTGCTCATCGAACTTGGCCGCCGCGTCGCCGAATCGCCGCCGCCGATCCCCTTGCGCCTTGTCGCCTTCACTTTGGAGGAACCGCCGGCCTTCAACACCCGTTTCCAGGGCAGCCGGGTCTTCGTTCGCCAACTCAAGCGCGGCGGCGGCGGCGTCAAAGGCGCTATCATCCTGGAGATGGTGGGCTTCACCGCCGCCGAGCAGGACTATCCGCTGGTCCTCCACTGGATCGGCTATCCCAAGGAAGGCAACTTCATCGGCATCGTCGGCAACCGCCGTTCGCGCCGGCTGGGCCGGGCGCTGGCGAAAGGTTTCGGTGACAACCCGCGGCTGCCCGTGGAGACGTTATTCGTGCCTTTCAACGGCTGGATTCTGCCGGCGACGCGGTTGAGCGACCACGCCCCGTTTTGGGACGCCGGCCTGCCGGCGCTGATGGTCACCGACACCGCTTTTTTCAGGAACCCCTTTTACCACACGGCGCTGGACAGGATGGAAACGCTGGACTTTGCCTTCATGGCGGAAGTGGTGGCAAGCCTCCGCTCCGCCCTCGACACCCTGCCGCCCGGCGAGTGAACATTATGGGCGCGGCGGCGGCAACGCCGGCGGTGGGCTCAGGGCGCGGAGTCAGCCGGCCGCAAATGCTCTGAATCCATTTCCAAACAGGGGCCGTCCATGGCAAACGCATCGCGCTTTCGGACAATATCGGCGACATCCCGGCCGGCAATTCCCTGGATGTACATTTTTAGCCGTCCTTTCATGGTCTTCTCCGAAAATTCCCTGGCCAGTATGTTGCGCCCATCCTTGAGCGTCAACCAAGGAGCGATGAACAAAAACCGCGGCGGCGTCAATGGCCGGGGTTTTGCTTGGCGCCCTTATCCCGTCGCCGCTTGTAAGGGGATGCCGGCGGCCCAGGATTAAGGTGAAGGCGGGCGTCGCCTCCCGGCCTAGCGAGCGTCGGCGCCGCCGGCAAACCAGAAAGACGGCGGGGCGTGCCCTTGGGATTGGCACCATGCCCCGAAATCTTCCTTGGAAATGGTCAGGGCTTCGAGGTAGGCGATCCGCGCCAGGTCGCCGTACTCGCTTGGCGGCAGCGCCGCCAGAATAGAGAACACATCCCCATCCTCGCCGCTTTCCGCCAACGGCGGCAGAAAACCCAAAAGTTCCAAAACCCGGATCATTCCCCGCCGGGTTATGATCCGGGAAGAACCTGTCGGCGGGCTGTTTTCTTCCATCGCCTGGCGATCCGCCGCCGTGACGCTTAGCGGGGCAATCGTCAGACAGGTTTCGCCGCGGAGTTCAAACTCGCCGTTCCAAAAAGCCTTGATCAACCTATGGAGAATTTCCTCGCGCCCCATCTCGGCGGGAGTGCCGGCGAGCTCCCGAGCCCAGGCCTCGACAATCCGCCCGAAGGTCATGTTCCGATAAGTTGTCAGGGGCATGTCGGAGCTTATGCAAGAGGTTGCCGGCGAAACCGCCATGGCGGCGCCAACGCTTTCCGCCGCAACCGCTAACGCAGTATCCTTGCCGGCGTTTTTTTCGTCAACGGGGTCCTTGGATTAGCGTATTTTCGAAAATGCGCTAATCGAGATTGCGGGCGTAGTCACCGCACCAGTCCGAGGATTTGGTTTCCATCCACACGGTCGTCAAGGCGCTCGCTTGCGGCGCGTAACGCCGGCAAAGCCCCTTCTCGGAAACCTTCCTCACCCTTTCCGTGCTTCTCGGGCGCAACGTGAGGCCCCGCAAACCAGGGCGGCCAAGAAAAACCGGAGACATTTTGTAACTATATACTGTCCCTGTTTACCACACTTTGTAACTATATACTATCACTATTTACCACCATCCCTATTTACCATACACTTTGTAACTATATACTGTCCATATTTACCAAAACACGACTTTCGCGGTAGGTCTATCGAGCCTGCCGAAAGGCTGGAAAGGAAGCGGATCGACGGCCGGGCTGGAAGCAGGCCGAGGAAAGCGATCTTCAGGCCAGCGCCGCGTCCGGCCCGCACGGGCGATGCGGCCCTGGGAGGATTGCCATGAGAAATTCTCGTAATGCGCAATATTCCCATTGACTTATGAAATTGATTCTGAGAATCATTCGCTCGGGTGCCGTTTCGATATCGCCACCGTGAATGGAACGGTCGATGGAACCCCAAACGATGAATCCGGGAGAGGAAACGATCAAATGAACGAACTGTCCTTTTCCTAAATGGTACTTTTCGTGGTGGTGATCATGATGTTCTTGTCGCCATCTTGCTCGAAACCGGCGCTCCCCTCGCGTAGGCGGGCTCCTGGAAAACAGCAAAGCAAGCGGACAACAAGAAAACCCGATGAAAAAATTTCTCCCCGGCGCGACGCCGCTTATCGCCTCCGGATTGATCGCCGGGGCCATTCTGATCATGGGCGTTCTGGAACCGCAAGAGGCGCGCTGGGTTTCGATCACGCCGTTGGACTGGATGCCGCGGGTGACGTGGATCGGCCTGTTCCCCACCGCCGAAAGCGTCGCCGCGCGGCTTGTCCTGGTCATCCCGCTCATGGCGGCCTTGCTCTTGTGGCCGCGGAAACGGCGGGTCTACGCGGCCATGGAGGCGGAAAATGCAAGGACTCGATAGCACTCACATACCCCCTTCCCCCCGCAACGGCATGGAGGGTGGCAAGGCCGGTTCGCGTCTTGGGTCGGTTGCGCGGAAGGTAGAGGCGTTTTTCGTTGTCTACCGCGACCATGTCGCCTGGGTGCACGCGCTCATGTTCCTCTGCTTCCTGGCTCTTCTTGCCGTGCCGCCGTTCCTGCCCGACCCGCCCGAGAACGCGACCCCGATCTCCCATTTCACGGAGTTCGCGAACTATGTGATGTGG
>DUZD01000214.1 GCA_013349695.1 Rhodospirillaceae bacterium | reverse complement strand
GGACCCGGCCGGGCTCCGGCTCGGCTTTCGCTGGACGCCGGTGGCCGCCGTCGGGCTTTACGTTCCCGGCGGCACGGCGGCCTATCCCTCAACGGTACTGATGACCGCCTTGCCCGCCAAAACGGCGGGCGTCGAGCGCTTGGTCATGACGGTGCCGGCGACGGACGGATTGCCGCATCCTCTGGTCTTGGCCGCCGCCCGCGTCGCCGGCGTCGACGAGGTGTACCAAATCGGTGGCGCCCAGGCCGTCGCCGCGCTGGCCTATGGCACCGAGACCATTCGCCCCGTCGACAAGATCGTTGGCCCCGGCAATGTCTATGTCACCGCCGCCAAGCGCCAGGTGTTCGGGACCGTCGGCATCGACATGATCGCCGGACCGTCGGAGATTCTTATCGTCGCCGATGGCGATAACGATCCTTCATGGATCGCCGCCGACCTTCTCTCCCAGGCCGAGCACGACAGCTCCGCGCAATCCGTTCTGATCACCGATGACGCCGGCTTCGCCACCGCCGTCGGCTTGGCCGTGCAAGAACATCTGAAGATCCTCCCCCGGGCCGAAATCGCCGCCGGCAGCTGGCGCGCCAACGGTTGTGTCATCATCGTTGAAAACCTGGATCAAGCGGTCCCGTTGATCGACCGGATCGCACCCGAGCATCTTGAACTGGCGACGGAAAAAGCGGAAATCCTGGCCGCCCGGATCCGCAACTGCGGGGCTATTTTCCTGGGCAAGTACGCACCGGAAGCCGTCGGCGACTATATTGCCGGCCCCAACCACGTGTTGCCGACCGCCGGCAGCGCCCGCTTTGCCTCGGGGCTGGGCGTACTGGATTTCCTCAAGCGCACCTCCCTTATCGGCTGCGGCAAGGAAGCCCTGGCCGCCGTCGGCCCCGCCGCCATGACCCTGGCCAAGGCGGAGGGGCTGGACGCCCATGCGCTGTCCCTGGCTCTGCGGTTGAACCGGCGCCGCAACGGCTGAAAATCCCTTGCCGGCCATTCGAGCCCGACGGTGTCCGACCAACCCAGGATCGCCAAAATTTCTTTTGACGAGCGTTCCATTGCCCGACGCGGCGCGCGGTTCGAACACGAACGCAAGGTGGCCATCCACGATCTCCTGGAAGACAACTATTTTGCTCCCACCGGCGATTTCAGGGGTCCTTTCAACCTGCGTTTAAGCGTTGTCGAGAACCATCTGGTCTTCGATGTCCGTGACCAAGCCGATGCAAAACTGACCGAATTCACCCTTTCCCTGTCTTTTTTCCATTCCATCATCAAGGATTATTTCATTGTCTGCGACAGCTATTTTGCCGCCATCAAGACCTCGCCACCGTCCAAAATCGAGGCCCTCGACATGGGGCGCCGGAGCTTGCACGACGAAGGTGGCGAGATGTTGATCGGCCGGCTTGCCGGCAAGCTCGATATCGACCAGGACACGGCACGCCGCTTGTTCACCCTGATTTGCGTGCTGCGCACCGGCTTATAAGCGGAGGAAGCATGGGCGATATTCCTTCCGCCGTCCTTTTCGCCTGCACCATGAACTCCGTGCGCTCGCCAATCGCCGAAGGCGTCATGAAGCACTTGCACGGCCGGCATGTTTACGTGGATTCGGCCGGAGTGCGCGACGGCGGGATCGACAACTTCGCCATCGCCGTCATGAACGAAATTGGCATCGACTTGAGCCAGCACCGCTCCAAGACGTTCGATGATCTGGAGGACAGCTCCTTTGACTTGGTCATTTCCCTGTCGCCCGAGGCCCAGCACAAAGCCGTGGAAATGACCCGTGTCATGGCCTGCGAGGTCGAGTTCTGGAACACTTTCGATCCGACCGTCGCCGAAGGCAGCCGCGAAATGAGACTGGACGCCTTCCGGCAAGTGCGCGACGAACTGATGCGGCGGATCAAGCAACGATTTCCCATCATCTCCGTGGTCGACGTGTGAAGCGGAGAACTATTGTCGGAAAACACTTGACCGCGGGGCGTTTGGCCGCCACTTATTACCGCCGCCGCAATTGCAGTTGAGCGAGTAATGGCCAAGGAAGAAGTTCTAGAGCTTACCGGCATCGTCACCGAGCTTTTGCCTAATGCCATGTTCAGGGTGAAATTGGACAACGATCACGAAATCCTTGCTCACACGGCAGGCAAGATGCGCAAATACCGCATCCGGGTTCTGGCCGGGGACCGCGTCAATGTGGAAATGACGCCTTACGACCTGACCAAGGGTCGGATCACCTTCCGTTACAAGTAAGCCCGCGCCGGGAATGCCCGCCTCCCGCTCAGACAAAAGGCCTTGCCGACTGATTCTCGCCTCGGCATCGCCCCGGCGCCTGCGACTGCTCGCCCAGATCGGCGTCGTACCCGACGACGTGGTGCCCGCCGAAGTGGACGAAACGGCGCGGCGCGGCGAGCTTCCCGCCGATCTCGCCCGGCGCTTGGCCGAGGCCAAGGCCCGCTCCGTCGCCGGGCGGTTTCCCGGTGCCTGCGTCCTGGGCGCCGATACGGTGGTCGCCCGCGGCCGGCGGATATTGCCAAAAGCCGAAAACGAGGCGGAAGCCCGGCGATGCCTGAACCTGCTTTCGGGGTGCCGCCACCGGGTCTTGGGCGGGCTTTCGATCATCGACGCCAAGGGCAAGGCCCATCACCGGCTGGTAACGACGGCCGTTGTCTTCAAACGCTTGAGCGAGGAAGAGACCGCCGCCTACATCGCCCACGGCGAATGGCGGAACAAAGCCGGGGCTTACGCCATCCAGGGCCGGGCCGCCGCCTTTATCAGCAAGATCAGCGGCTCTTATTCCAATGTCGTCGGCCTGCCCCTCCATGAGACGGCGACGCTGTTGAATGGGCTGGGATTTCATCCGGGAGGGAAGGAATAAGCCGCCCGTGGATATTGACGAAATTCTCATCAACGTCCGGCCGGGGGAAACCCGTATCGCGTTGCTCGGGCAAACCCGCCTTTGCGAACTGGAGATCGTCCGCGACGATGGGCGGAGCGTCGTCGGCAATGTCTATCTCGGCCGCGTCGAAAAGGTGTCGCGGGGACTGGCCGCCGCTTTCGTCGATATCGGCCTCGGCCGTTCCGGCTTTCTCGCCTTGGCCGAGGCGCGGCCGCCGGAAGGCGGTGGGGCGGAAACCGGGGACCGCATTTCCGATTACCTGAACGAAGGCGACACCGTCCTCGTTCAGGTTTCGCGCGATCCCCGCGGCGACAAGGGCGCCAAATTGACCACCCGAATCACTCTTCCCGGCCACTATCTGGTCTACGCGCCCGGCCTGGCGGAAATTAAAATCTCCCGGCGCATCGAAGACGGCGATGCCCGCGCCCGGCTTGGCGCCCGCATGGACAGCGAGGCGCGAGAAGGCGAGGGGTTTATCCTGAGGACGGCGGCGGCGGCGGCGGCCGATGAGGATCTGGCCGGGGAAATCGGCGATCTCCGCGCCGCCTGGGCCGCCATCGGCGAAAGCCGCAACACCTCAAAACCCCCGGCATGTCTGCACGAAGAGCTGGATCCGCCGCTCCGGGTTCTGCGCGACGGCGGCGGGCGTAAAATCAAACGGGTCGCCGTCGACGAAGCGAAGGTGTTGGCCGAAATCCGGGAATATTGCCGGCAATCCTTGCCGGAGATGACGGCGGCGCTCGACCGGCATGACGGCGCCGACGACCTGTTCGAGGCCGCCGGCGTCGAGGAACAGATCGAGCGGGCCTTAAGTCCGGTCGTCGCCCTGCCGTCGGGCGGCTCCATCATCATCGAGGAGACGGCCGCCTTGACCGCTATCGACGTCAATACCGGCGGCGCCGGCAAGCCGGGCGGCCGCGAGGAAACCGCCCTGGCCACGAACCTGGAAGCGGCGGCGGAATCGGCCCGCCAGATCAGGCTCCGCAATCTCGCCGGCACGCTCATCATCGATTTCGTGCCGATGCGATACCGCCGCGACGGGGCGGCGGTCTTGGCGGAACTGCGCCGGGCGGTGGCCGGCGATCCCCGCCTCCCCCACGTGATCGGCTTCACCAGGTTGGGGCTGGTCGAAATGACCCGGCGAAAGCAACGGCGGCCCTTGAAGACAGCGCTGATGAACTCCTGTCGGGCCTGCGCCGGAACGGGGGCGGTCAAATCGCCCGTCACCGTCGCTATCGAAGCCTTGCGGCGGGTTCGCCGCGAGGCCGCCGCGACCCCCGCCGCCGCCTGGTCGCTGACGGCGGCGCCGGAGGTGATCGAAGCCCTGAGGGGGCCGGCGGCGGCGGCGCTCGAGGAGACCGAGGCTCGCCTCGGTCGTCCCTTGCGGTTAACGTCCGGCGGCGCCTTGCCGGGCGAAGGATTTGGCATCGCCCCCGCGGAGGCGGGAGGCAACGGCGAAGATGGTTGAAACGCCGCCGAAAAGGGCCGCGGCGCCGTCGCCGAAGGGAAAAAAATGTCCCATCTGCGGCAAGCCGGAGGTGACGCGTCATCGTCCTTTCTGTTCGCGACGCTGCGCCCATTTGGACCTGGGACGATGGCTGCGGGAAGACTACCGCATCGCCACGGAGGAAGAGGCCGACATCGAGGAAGAGTCGTTCGACGACGGCTGAGTCGAGAAACCGCCCCGCCAGTGCCGCTGGCGGCGGCGGATTGCCGCGGAAAGCCTTGCGGCGAAGGGTAAATTGACGCCATGGGCGGTGCTGGACAGGATTTCCGATTTCTTCTATAAGCGGTCCTTCGCGAATGTCGGCGGCGGCTTTTGGCGATGCCGCCCGTCCCCCGCCCCCGCGCCGGGAAGTGCCCAGGTAGCTCAGTTGGTAGAGCAGCGGACTGAAAATCCGCGTGTCGGTGGTTCAATTCCGCCCCTGGGCACCACCACTATTTTTGGCCTTTGATTTCTCACGCCTTTTCCGCCTTTTTTGTCCCACCTACCGCAACCCCCTCGGAAAGTGGGACACTTTCGTTCGCTTTCTCTTCCGGGATCAGCAGGTGCATGGCATCGCCAGCGAGTTTCTTGCGGTTGGCCTCCCGGAATGTTCGCCGCCCCTTCACATTGTTCGCATGGTTTTCCGTGGCCGTCGCGAGAGACCGCCACGCTGATCGTGGTAGTCATCACGTTAGGGCCGGATCCGGTGCTACGGGTTCTTCTCGGCATGCCGAGCGCGGATTGCCTTGCCGCGAGCCTCAAGTTCTTCCGCCTCGGCGTGGCGTTCGGTCTTGCGAAGCAGTTTGGCGTAGTTCTCTAGGCTCGTGGCGACTTTCGGATGCTCCGGCCCGAGGGCCTTCTCCCAGATCAGCAGGGAGCGCTTGTAGAGCGGCTCGGCGGCGGCCCTTATTTTAACGATTACAGGGATTGCGGCCATGCCGATTTATGGTTGGCCGAGGG
>DUZD01000189.1 GCA_013349695.1 Rhodospirillaceae bacterium | reverse complement strand
CAACAACGCTTTGTCCTTGGCCAAATTCATCGACAAGCATACCGTCGAATTCATCAGCCAACCAGAAGCGAAAAGACTGGATATCCTGATTTCTCTCAACCGCGAAATAGCCGGCGGCCTGTACGAAACGCCGAAGGAAGAGGGCGGCGAGGCGAGGCCAGGCCCCGCCGAAGATTCCAAAGGCGAACCGCCAGCGACACCGTCTTCCGGGGGGATCATGGCATGACCCAAAAGGCCCTTTCCGGAAACCGCGCAGCCTCGTCCGACAAAGAATATTTCCTCGGCTTGTTGGCGGACCACATCGCCAGGAACGACTGGGAAAAAGTCAAGGAGACATGCAAGACATTTGCCGAAGCGGTGGACTATAGCGCCGAGATCCCTTTCATCCACGCCTTGACCGCTTTCGCCGAAGAAGACTTCGTCGGCGCCATCTCGTTCGCCGAGGACGCCTTCAAGGTAGACAGCAATGTCAGGCAATTCGCCGATTTTTTAGCCGTGCTTTACGTGCTTGTCGGTGAACTCACCAAATCCCTTTATTACGCCAAACTGGCCACGGCCTTGCCGTCGGTTGAATGCATTCAGAACTTGATCTCGGAAGACATGCCACGGTTGTCCGAGGAGTTTCTTCAAGTCAAGGAACAGCCTTTATTGCGCCGCGCCATTGCCGCCCTGGGTCAGCGGCGTTGGCTGGAGGCGGAGCACTGGTTTCGCCAAGAGATTGAATTCGACGCGGGTAATCTCGAAGCCTATAAGGGGCTGGCGAACTGCCTGTCTGTCCAGGGCAGGTACCGCGACGGCATCGAGGCTCTGCGCGCCGCCCGGCATATCGCCCCCGAGGATCCGGAAATCGCCAGCCTGCTCGGCACGGCGCTCATGGTCGTCGGCGAGTTTGCCGAGAGCCGCGCCTGTCATCGCTGGGCCGTGGCCGCCGATGAAGACGACGCGGGGATTCATGCCCAGGCGCTGATGGATCTTTTGGCGGATCCGGCGGTGAATCCCAAAGACCACATCACGGCTTTCCGCCATTGGGGAGAACGTTTCGGTGTTGACATGGAAAGGGCGGCGGCCAAGCCGTTGGACGTTTCCAAGGAACGTTTCATCATCGGCTATTATGTCGGTCCGCTTGGACGGCGCAAACACGGTCCGGCGATTTCGAAAATCCTGGCCGCTCATAACCAGGACCGGTTTTTGTGCGTGGGTTTCGGCTATGGCCAGTTGACGGATGAGCCCAACATACCATTTCAGAAATCCTTTGATTCCTGGCACAACGTCCAGACGATGGATCCGATCACCTTGGGATCCATGATCGCCGCCGAAAGAGTGGACATCATGGTCGATCTTTGCGGCTTCGTGACGCCAGCCCTTCTGACCGCTTTCGGCCAGCGCATGGCGCCGATCCAGATTACCGGGCTGGGCAGCCCTTTCGGGACAGGTCTCGCCGGTATGGATGCGTTATTGACCGACCAATTCCTTGATCCCGAGGGCGGGGATTCATCCCTTTACAAGGAGAATACGGTCTTCCTTGAATCGGGGAGTTTGATTCTTGGCCTGCCCGCCGTTGACGACAAGTCTTCAGCATCCGGCGGCGCTCCGGAAAACGGCTCCGAAGAGCGTCAGTTGACCTTTGCCGCCGACGCGCCTCTGGGGGAGCTCACTCCCAATACGGTCGCGGCGTGGTCCCGTATCCTTCACGCCATGCCGGATGCGAAACTGATCTTGGCAAATCATGATTTCCACACCGAGACCAACGCCGCCCGTTTGGTCGAGCTTTTCGGCGATTTCGGCGTCGCCCATCGGGTCGATGTGATCAAGGAACCAGATCCCGTGGCATTCTTCAGGTTCGGCGACATCTGCCTGCTGCCCTTGCATACGCTACGCCCCGATATCGTTGTCGATGCCCTGGCGGCGGGACTGCCGGTGATTTGTCCCGCCGGAACCGGCCGCCATACCCGCCAAGCGGGAAGTGTTCTTTGCCATCTTGGTCTAGGCGGAGACATGGTTGCCTCGACGGACGATGGCTATGTAGAGCTTGCTCTCGGCTGGGCGAGGGATGAACGCCGCCGGCGGGAGTTCGGCGGCGGGGTTGGCGAGCGTTTGCAATCCGCTCCCTTCTTCGACCCAGCCGTCCGGGCATCCGAACTCGAAAAGGCTTTCGAATCCTTGTGGCGGCAAACCTGCGAAATGGCGGCATCCTAGTGTCCCGGCTCCAGCCCAAGGTTTCCAGCCGATAGCGCCCCCCGGCGGAGGAAAAAGCAAGGCAATTTGGAAGCTTCCATGGCCTGTGACGTTCCTTCCAACCTGATCGAGAGAAACAAAGAAGCCTTCATCAAACACCATCCCGGTGTCTGGGCTGGACTCGACAGGCTTGGGAAGGCGATTTCCTCACTGGTCGTCGAGAACGGCGCCGTTACCAACATCGATCTCGGCGACATCCGGCTTTACCCGGAAGCCGCCGCCGGATGGTCTGAAAACCAGCTGCGAGAACATCTTCAAAATCCCGACAGGGTGGGTTTTGAAAACCCGGCCCATTGTAATCTTTCGCCGGTCTCGCGACGGCTTTTGCAAGACATCAACCGGTACTTCGAAACGCATCCCCCGGGGAAAATCGAGGACTATCCCGTTACCGATGCCGGTTTCGGATACATTTTCGGAGTCGGCCTGGGCTTTCACCTGCCGGGCCTGATCGCCCAAAGCCGGTGCCGATACTTGGTGATCATCGAACCCATTCCGGAGTTCATCATCCATTCCATGGCGGCGATCGATTGGAAAGGGATTTTCGAGGATGCGGCCGAAGCGGGCACGGAAATCCACTTCCTCCTCGGCAAGGAACCGGAAGCCACCATCATTGAAATTGAAAGACTCATCATAACCAAGGGACAAACATTCCTGGATGGTTCATATGCCTATATTCATTATTATTCATGGCCGATAAAGGAAACCCGGAAGATACTTAACGAGAGACTTAAAACATATTACGCATCAAGAGGTTTTTTCGAAGACGAAGTACTCATGATGAGCAATACCTATAGCAATTTCCGGAGGTGGCCGTCGCATATTATCAGCCGCAAGGGACATCTTGAGCAGGACATGCCGCTATTTATCATCGGCTCCGGACCGTCATTCGACAAAGATCTCCCCTACATTAAAAAGTGGCGGGACCGGGCCATCGTCTTCTCCTGCGGAACCAGCCTTGGCATCCTCCTCAAGAACGGCATCCGCCCCGATTTTCACGTGGAAAACGAGAACACCCCGCAGTTGCTGAACAACCTTAGAGACTTTCACGACGAGTACGGTTTCGATGGCATAACCCTGGTCGCCTCGACTACGGTCAACCCCGATATCGGAGAATTATTCGGCAAAAGGTGGTTCTATTTTCGATCGCATTTGAGTTCGAGCGCCTTGCTCAACGGTTCGGTCAAGGTACTGGTCGGGGCGGCGCCGCTGGTCAGCAACGCCGCCTTCGCCGTGGTGACGACACTTGGCTTCAAAAACGTCTATCTTTTCGGTATCGACTGCGGGCGCAAGCCCGAGCAAGGCCATCACTCCCGAGACGCCGTTTACTACCAGGACGACTATGACAATTACCTGGAAGGGGAAAGTCTTGAACTTCTGGAAACGGAATTCACCCGCCTCGTTCCGGGAAATTTCGGTGGCCAGGTTCTCACCGCTTGGTATCTGGATATGTCGCGGGTCAGCTTGTCGGGCCTGCGGAGGGTGAGCGGCATCGAACTCATTAATTGCAGCGACGGCGCGAGGATCGAAGGCGCCAAGCCGAAAGCGGCGGCGTCCATGGAACTCACCTATCCACCTGACCGGCAGAAGGCCGTCTTGTCGCGCCTCGAGGAGCAGTTGAAGTTTTTCAATGCCGGTGAATTTCTCGAATCCACCAATCTTCAATTCCATGCCGATGCCTGCGACAATTTCGTCGAAGCCTTCCGGGAACTCATGGACAGAGCACTGGAGGAGGACCGGAGCTTTTGGGAACTGGAGCAACGGCTGATCGAATTCCGCAATGAAAATATTTTCGAGATGAAAGGGGTTCTGTCGATCATCGGCGGCACCTATACCTCGTTGATCCGGCTAGGGGCTTTCGGCGGCAACCGCATCCCCGACGACAGGACACGCATGAAATTCCTACGGTTTTTCATTGCCGGATACCGCGACGCCTGCCTTTGGATGGCCTGCGAAATCAAGACGTTGCTACAAGAGATGGCCGAAAAAAAACCTCAATTGACAAAGGCCGGAGTCATCGATGCCGCATGACCCGCCGAGCTTGTTTGCAAGGAACAGGGAAGCCTTTCGAACCCATTGTCCCGAACTTTGGGCTGAATTGGAGAAGATCGGCGAGCTCGCTTCCACCTTGGTCGTCGAAGACGGCAAGGCGGTGAATGTCGATCTCGGCAACGTTCGTCTCTATCCAAAACCGGCGCCCGGCTTGACAGTCGACCAGTTGGACCAGTATTTCCGCGATCCCGACAGAATCAAATTCAGTAATCCCGTCGAATCTTCCCTGTCAAAGGCGGCGGGCGGCCTGAACCAAGCCATCGCCGCCGACCTCGAGGAACTTGGCGAGCGGGAATTGGCGGAGGAACCGGTCGCCGACATCGGCTACGCCTTCGTTTTCGGCATCGGTCTCGGTTATCACATCCCGGAACTGGTTCGCCGCAACCTGTGCCGCCGCTTGATCCTCATCGAGCCGATCCCGGAATTTATTTTGCATTCCATGTCGGCCATCGATTGGCAATGGGTTTTCCGCGAGGCCGGCGAGAAGGGGATGGAAATCGATTTCCGCGTCGGCAAGAATCCGGAGCGGACGCTGCTGGAGATCGAAGGACTGCTGATCCACAGCCGCGGCACTCCCTTTCTCGACGGATCTTATGCCTATGTCCATTATTTTTCCTGGGCGTTGCGGGAGACGCGATTGCTTCTCAACGAGAAGGTCATGAACTTTCTCGTCCGTCCAGGCAAATTTGAAGACGAAGTCCCGATGATGGAGAACGCCTTTGCCAATTTGCGCAAATGGCCTTTTTCCCTGGTCGACGATCGTCCCTTCATCAGGCGGGAGATACCGGTATTCATCATTGGGTCCGGGCCCTCGCTGGATAAGGACCTGCTGTTTATCAAGTCCTTGCGGGATCGCGCCGTTGTCGTTTCCTGCGGCTCGAGTTTGGGCATTCTTCTCAAGCTTGGCATCCGTCCGGACCTGCATGTGGAAAACGAAAATACCCTGCCGCTGGTGGAAAATCTGAAGGGCTTCCACCGGCAATACGGATTCGCGGACATCAGGCTTGTCGCTTCGATCACCGTCGACCCCGAGGTCGGCGGCCTGTTCGACGAGAGGTGGTTTTATTACC
>DUZD01000167.1 GCA_013349695.1 Rhodospirillaceae bacterium | reverse complement strand
TCGAAGATTATAACGAGAACCACCCCCACAGTGGACTCAAGTGGAGGTCACCTAGAGACTTCCTCAGAGCCCAGTCAAAAACCCGTCAGGGTGTCCGGTGAAATGGGGGCAAGTCCACGAACGCTTTTCCCGGAATTCCCGGATGAGCCCTTTTTTTTAGTCCTTAATCTTCCCGAGAACAGCAAGTCTACTCCGTCCCCTCCCCGGCCGAACCGGAGAGCGTGTTTGCGGGGCTGTTAACGCAATCGAGTACCCAGACGTCGTAGACCGGGTGTTCGAGGGCGCTGAGCGCCGGGCTCGAGGCGAACATCCAACCGCGGAACAGGCTGACCGCCGCCTCGCCGGGCCTGACCTCCCATATATCCAGGAAGGAGGCGCTTTCCGGCGTTTCCTCGGGCGGCCGCTTGTCGCAGACGCGGGCGATGATCTCCAGGGTGCCGAAACGGCTCACCCGGCCGACCGGCGCCTCGATGGTGGAAACCCTGGCCGTGACCTTGTCCAGCCCCCGCAACACCGCGATCTCGTAAGGCTCGGCCAGGGCGGGCAAGACGGCGGCGGCGGCGAAAAAAACAACCAAGCGGAACAAGCCTCTAGTGGCCTGTATCATCTAAATTGTACCCAGCGGCAAAACTATTTCGGGCCACCGCCGGATCAGGGGCCGCCGGTGGCAAGGAAGATGATTTCACCGACTTGATCCTCCAGCGAACGGAAATCCTTGGTCTTGGCGAAGCGGCCGCCGTCGGCGATGAATTTCTTTTCCTGGCCCGGCTCCAGGCGCACGTACTTGCCGCCCATCAGGCCGGCGCTGGCGATGGAAGCGACCGTGTCGACGGGCAGCCGAAGATGACCGGCGACCGACAACGTGACCACGGCGTCGTAGGTTTCGGAATCCAGGCCAAGGTCGACGACGCTGCCGACCTTGATGCCGTTGACGCGGACGTCGCTGCCTGTCTTGAGGCCGCCGATCTTGTAAAACAACGCCGTCACCCGGTAGCCCTGGACGGCCTTGACCTCGGCCATCGAGTAGGCAAAGTAAACGAATACCCCGGCGACCATTAGAACGACGGCGCCCATGACCGTTTCGATGGCGTTTTTACCCATGGCTATTGCCCCCCTCTAGAGCCTGTCCTTGGTTGACGGGAATCGGCGCCGGCCCGCTCCCCCGCCCTGTTCACTGTTTCCCCGCCGCCAGGGGATTGCTCCCGGCTTTTCGCTGTTGCTCTTTTTTCCGCGCCTTGCCCTGGCTGATGATCAGTTCCAGAAGCTCGCCGACGATCATGGCGTCCTGGGTGAAAACGATAGCTTCGCCAGGTTGCAGGAACGTCTCCTCGCCGCCAGGTTCCAAGACGATGTATTTGTTCCCGAACAGGCCGTCGGTATGAATGGCCGCCGAGCTGTCGGTCGGCAGCTTGACATCCTTGGTGATTTCCAGGCTGACCACCGCCCGATAGTTCTCGTCGAGAGACAAGGCCCCGACGGCGCCGATGCGAATGCCGCCCAAACGAACGTCGTCGCCTTCAAAAAGACCGTCGATGCGGTTGAAGGCGGCGAGCACGGAATAATCGCCGCCAGCGCCTTCGGCCGATAGTTTCCTGCCGCCGTAACTCAAGGCGAACAATAAGACAAGGCCGACCATGGCGACCCCGCCGACGATGATTTCCTTGCCGTCAGTGGCCATCGTTCAAATCCTAAAGCATTCCAGGATTGATCGCACTCATGCGATCAATCGGCGTTCAAACACCACGCGGGCTTACGCCCGCTGTCGCGGCGGAATCCAGGCTTGATAGTCGCCGCCGGCGGCGGCGCGGCGGCCACCTTTGAAATCATGCCCCTTCGGCAAATGGGCTTCCGCCGTGCCCGTCATGTTGGGCCGGTGATTCCTTTGCCACGGCTTGGCCTGGGCGGCGCTTTCATTGAGCGGCGATTCGCAGGTGTGATGGAGCCAGGCATGCCATTCCGGCGGCACCTTGGAAGCCTCGCACGGACCTTTGAACATGACCCAGCGCCGCTCCCGCCCGTGCCGGCGCCCTTTCCTGTTCCGATAATAGCGGTTGCCGAGCTCATCGGTGCCGAACCGTTCGCCCCTGAGCCAAGTGTATAGAAGAGTCCCGGTATACATCGCACGCCCATCCGGCCTGGTCATGGCTGTGGAGAGATTAACTTCCTCCCCGGTGGAGGTGAATATGGCACCACGGAAAGACGGCGTCCAGTACGCCGGCGAACGGCGGGCGTTTTATGTCGCGCCTGGTACAGACCACCCACCTGCCCGGGGCATCCAAGCGCCTGTTCGGCATCCCCGGCTTCCGTCTCTACGCCCTGGCCGACGGCATCGGCGCGGTCCGCGCCAGAGCCCCCAGGCGGCCGATACCCGGCGCCGTGATTGGCCAGGGAAGCCGCAGGCTACACAGATTATGATCGCGGCTCCGGCCAACGAGCGCCGCGAAAACATGCGTCGATTAATGCCTTTGTCCATCCTCGGGTTCTTTTTCGAAGCAAACTAGGCTATTATATATATATTGGATACATGGCTGGTCCCGACATGGCCTTGGCAGACACTAGGTATGGTGAAGAGATGAGTGCCGGCAAGCCAATCGACGACGACAATCCGACCATCGGAATCGCCGTCAAATCACGGCCCAAAACTAAAAAACCGTCCTTGTACAAGGTGTTAATGCTCAATGACGATTACACGCCCATGGAATTCGTCGTCCAGGTCCTTGAGCGCTTGTTCGCCATGAGTCATGATGAGGCGATGCGGATCATGCTGCATGTCCACCAGAGCGGCGTCGGCATTTGCGGGGTTTTCACTTACGAGGTCGCCGAAACCAAGGTCAACCAAGTGATGGAGGAGGCGCGGAAAAATCAGCATCCCCTCCAATGCACCGTTGAAAAAGAAGGAGACGATTAGGCTCGATGTTATCGCGAAACCTGGAACAAACTCTGCACCGGGCATTGGTCCTGGCCTCCGGACGCAGCCACGAGTACGCGACGCTGGAACATCTGCTGCTGGCGTTGACCGAGGATCGGGACGCGTTGGCGGTTTTGCGCGCTTGCGGCGTCGGCATGGAGCAGTTGAAGCGGGACCTGACCGAATTCATCGATAACGAGCTAACCGGCCTCGACACCTCGCCCAATTCGGATCCTAAGCCGACCGCCGGTTTCCAGCGGGTCGTCCAACGCGCCGTCATTCACGTGCAATCGTCCGGCCGCGAGGAAGTCACGGGAGCCAGCATTCTGGTTGCCCTGTTCTCGGAACGGGAATCCCATGCCGTCTATTTCCTGCAAGCTCATGACATGTCGAGGCTGGATGCCGTCAATTATATCTCCCACGGAATCGCCAAAGTCGCCGGTGAATCCCAAACCCGAACCGTCCACGGCGCCGACGAAGACTTGGATGATGAGAAGGTGGTGAAGAAAGGCAACGATGCGCTCAAGGCTTACTGCGTCGATCTCAACCGCAAAGCCAGGGAAAACCGCATCGATCCTTTGATCGGCCGCGATGCGGAGGTTGAACGCACCGTCCAGATTCTCTGCCGCCGCAACAAGAACAATCCCCTTTTCGTGGGCGATTCGGGGGTCGGCAAGACCGCCATCGCCGAAGGCCTGGCCCGGCGCATCGTTCACGGCGAGGTTCCGGAAGTCCTGCTCGACGCCGTCATCTACGCCCTCGACATGGGGACGCTGCTGGCCGGCACCCGTTATCGCGGCGATTTCGAGGAGCGCCTGAAATGCGTGCTTTCGGAGCTGGAAAAGAAGCCCGGCGCCATTCTCTTTATCGACGAGATCCACACGGTCATCGGCGCCGGCGCCACCAGTGGCGGCTCCATGGACGCCTCCAACATTCTCAAGCCGACGCTCGCCGGCGGCGAGCTCCGCTGCATGGGCTCCACCACCTACAAGGAATACCGCAATCACTTCGAGAAGGACCGGGCGTTGGTGCGCCGGTTCCAGAAGATCGACATCTACGAACCCTCCACCGAAGACACGATCAAGATCCTGCGCGGCATAAAGGTCTATTTCGAGGACCATCACAAGGTCCACTACACCTCCGGGGCCATCAAGACGGCGGTCGAGCTTTCGGCCCGTTACATCAACGACCGCAAGCTGCCCGACAAGGCCATCGACGTGATCGACGAGGCCGGCGCCTCGCGCATGCTGCTGCCCGCCGCGAAACGGCGCAAGACCATCAACGTCAAGGACGTCGAAAAAATCGTCGCGATGATCGCCCGCATCCCGCAGAAGAGCGTCTCCAGCGACGACCGCAAGGCGCTCGCCAACCTCGAGCGCGACCTGAAGACCATGGTCTTCGGCCAGGACCAGGCCATCGATGCGCTCGCCAGCGCCATCAAGCTGGCCCGCGCCGGGCTGCGCGAACCGGAGAAGCCGGTCGGTTGCTATCTTTTCACCGGCCCCACCGGCGTCGGCAAGACGGAAGTGGCGCGTCAGCTGGCCCTGACGCTGGGCATCGAACTGGTGCGCTTCGACATGTCGGAATACATGGAGCGGCACTCGGTTTCGCGCCTGATCGGGGCGCCGCCCGGTTACGTCGGCTTCGATCAGGGCGGGCTTCTCACCGACGCCATCGATCATCAGCCGCATTCGGTACTGCTTCTGGACGAGATCGAAAAGGCGCATCCGGACCTGTTCAACATCCTGTTGCAGGTGATGGACCACGGCAAGCTCACCGATCACACCGGCAAGAGTATCGATTTCCGCAACGTCATCATGGTCATGACCACCAACGCCGGAGCCGCCGATATGGCGAAACCGGCCGTCGGCTTCGAGCGCGAAGGGCGCGTCGGCGACGATATGGAAGCCATCGAGCGCATGTTCACGCCGGAGTTTCGCAACCGGCTGGACTCCATCATCCAATTCTCCTGCTTGACACCGGAAGTGGTCATCCGCGTCGTCGAAAAGTTCATCATCCAACTGGAGGCCCAGCTTGACGACCGCAACGTCAGCTTCGAGCTCACCGACAAGGCGCGCGAATGGCTGGCCAGGAAAGGTTATGACAAGATTTTCGGAGCCAGGCCGCTGGCCCGCGTCATTCAAGAGCATATCAAGAAGCCGTTGGCCGATGAACTGCTGTTCGGCAAGCTGGCCAAGGGCGGCCTCGTCAAGGTCAAGGTCAAGGACGGCAAGATCGTTTTCGACTTGCGGCCTTCGGGCAAGGGCAAACCCACCGTCGATAAACCCCGCGGCCAAGCGCCGGCGATGACTGAAATCGATTGAAATTCGGTGAAATTCGACCGCGGCTGAATTTAATTCGGTGACAGCATACTAATTTTCATTGCCAACCATTTGGCATGGGCCAAAGTGCCAACCATTTGGCATGGGCCAAAGTGCCAACCATTTGGCATGGGCCAA
>DUZD01000137.1 GCA_013349695.1 Rhodospirillaceae bacterium | reverse complement strand
TCGGCTGTCTGTGCTAGATTGATGAGACCGACGTCAAAATGTGAGGCAAGTTAGGCAAAGGCGGAAAGATGTGCGATCTCGGAAGGATTTTTTTGGAATTGAGGGCTGATAACAGCAAGGCGAACCTGCCTTCGGACTTCTTCGCCGAACGCTATTTCAAAGCCCAGAAAAGAGTATCAAAAGAATTTGCCTATGCGCGCCGCAAGGCAAAAAATATTTTTCACGCAAAGATAGACCAGGGTTTGAAACGTTTTGTCTGACATTTTCCGGACGGCCGCCGGCCCCAGTCCGGCTTGTGGGTCCGCCGGATGAGCCATGCCGTCCGGGGGGGTACCCATGCAATCCCCACCGTTTTCCCCGCCGCATTGATTTAAAGCCGGCATAGTTTGTGAAAAATGGGGTTTTCCCAGAATTTCCGTTTGTCCCTGCCCCGACCTTCGAACCGAGCGCTCTTCGGATGACGTTTGTCGTCGATGGGGTGACGTTTTCGCCATGCATCGGCCGGTTCAGCCGCCCGCAACCGCTCCAACCCGCGAAAATGTCTGTTTTATCCTCGATATCCCCGTCTTTCACATGAGCCTCTTCGGCCGGTTTGCGATTAATCTTCAATCCATATCCTCCCCACTTGATAGCCCCACCTTCAACGGCGGGGCTTTTTTTTGCTGGCCTTTGGCAACGCTGGCCGGTATTGGCCGCCGAGCTGGACGAAATGGGAGGGTGGCGATGTCTCGTATTTTCTTGTTTGTGCTCCTCGGCGCGTTCGGCGCCGCCTGTTCGGTATTCAACGAGCACGAGACCGTCGGTAAGAACAAAAACGAGATGACCATCAAATTGGATCATGACGCGGCGGTCCAAGGCGTGAACACTCGGGCCATCGCCGCGGAACATTGCGCGAAATATGACAAGCAAGCCGTCTGGTACGGCCACGACCGGGACGGCAATATGCGCTACTTGTGCCAATGAGGGCGTTGCGGCGGGTAAAGCCGGCGGCGGTGAAAACCTTTCGCTGCAAAGCGCCATTCGCAACAAAGAACCGCACAGGCGGGGTGAAATTTCTCCTCTTGCCGGCACCGATGGGTTTATGATCTCCTGCCAAGGCATGACTTGCGACGGCAACGAAAACACGAGCCAACACAACGATGTCAGCAATTGATAAGCGAGAACTGTTGTCGACCCATTACCTGTTTCGCGACATGGACGCGGAAGTGATCGAGCGCCTTGTCAGTCTCGGCGTGACCCGCCATTTGGAAGACAACGAAAATCTTTTCTTGAAAGGCGATCCCGGCGATGCCCTTTATGGCGTGCTGGCGGGCAGGATCCGCATCAGCGCTTCCGCTCCAAGCGGCAAGGAGGTCATCCTCAGCATCATGGAAGCGGGCGACATCTTCGGTGAGATCGCCCTCCTCGACGGCATGGCCAGGACAGCCGACGCATGGGGCATCGGGCAGGTCCAATTGTTCAAGATCGCCCGGCGGGAATTCCTGGATTTTCTCGACCGGCAACCTTCCCTTTATGCCCATCTGCTGCAAATGGTCTGCGAGCGGGTCCGCTCCACCAACGAGTTCGTCGAGGACTATGTCTTTCTGGGCCTCCCGGCCCGCCTGGCGAAACGCTTATTAAGCCTCTCCAAGTTCTTTGCGGAAACGGAACCCGGCGACGACTCGAAGGGAGTTCATATCTCGCAATCGGAACTCGGACAGTTGATGGGCAGGACCCGCGAAACCATCAATCGGCAGCTGCAAGTCTGGCGCAAAAATGGTTGGATCGAACTGCCCCATGGACATATCAAGATCGTCGACCACGCGGCCCTTAGGGAACTCATCGAAAACGATTACGAAGGTTAAGAGTTCGCCCGATCAGCCTTTCAGGGCCCCGTAGGCCTCGGGATCGAAAACATCCACCTGGATCACATCGTCCCGGATCTCTTCGGCTTCTTTCAAAAGCCTGGCTTCCTCGGCGTCAATGACGCCGGCGGCGAGGCCATCCTCGATGAGCTGGTCATCGGGAGCGCGCCGCAACGATCCCTGGCGCACGGCCTTCTTGAGTTTCGCCTTGCCGGGCAGAGCCTCGACGATCTTGGCGAGCGCCGCTTCCAGCTTGCCGAGCCCTTCCTCGTCGGGCGGCGGAACGAAAATATCCGAGGTCAGGTGGCGGCGCATCTCGCCGTCCTCCAGCAGCCCCCGCGCCACTTTCGCGCCCAGCGCGTCACTGGGCGGGCGCAGGCGCGGGCCAAGGGGGAACGCCAAAAGCCTGACCAGCCAAGCCACCGCGGCGTTGGGAAAATTGTCGAGGACGCCCAAGAGGGCCGTTTGGATTTTGAATAACGCCAGGGTGCACGACCAATGAACGAGGACGAGATCCCGCTCCGGCCGGCCTTGGTCGTGGAACCGCTTGAGGGCGGCGGAGGCGAGATACATCCACGCCAAGGCGTCGGCCAAGCGGCCGCTGATTTTCTCGCGCCGCTTGAGGCCGCCTCCGAGCACCGCCAGGGCGGCGTCCGCGATGAGCGCGAAAGCGGCGCTGAAACGGGTGAGCTTGCGGAAATAGGCCCTTTCGGACCCGCCGGCCGGAGCGGCGGCCAATCCGCCGCCGCTCAAGCCGAGCAGCAGGGCGCCGGCGGCGTTGCGGAAAACGAAGTTCAGATGCCCGAAAAAAGCGCCGTCGAAACGGACAATATCCCCCGTTTCCAGGGCTTCCATTTCGCCGCGCACGTATGGATGGGAGCGGATCGCGCCTTGCCCGAAAATGATCAGTGAGCGGGTCAGGATGTTGGCGCCTTCCACCGTAATGGAGATGGGGACGCCGACGAAGCCGCGTCCGAGGATATTTTTAGGCCCCCGGCAGACCGCCGCGCCGGCGCGGATGTCCATGGCGTCGGCCATGATGGTCCGCATGCCCTGGGTCAGGTAGGCCTTGACGATCGCCGACAGGACCGCCGGTTTCTCGCCGGCGTCGACGGCGCCGCAGGTCAGCGTTCTGGCGGCGTTCATGAGATAAGTGTAGCCGCCGATGCGGGCCAGCGGCTCCTCGATCCCTTCAAAGCGTCCGATCGGCATGTTGAACTGCTCGCGGACGGTGGCATAGGCGCCGACCACGCGTGTCGCCAGTTCGGCGGCGCCGACGGAGAGCGATGGCAAGGAGACGGACCGTCCGGCGGCCAGCGACTCCATGAGCATCTTCCATCCCTGCCCGATGCCGTCGTCGCCGCCGATGATGAAACTCATCGGCACGAAGACGTCTTTTCCGAAGATCGGTCCGTTGGCGAAAGGCACGCCCATGGGGTCATGGCGGTCGCCGATTTCAATTCCCGCCAAGTCGGGCGGAATCAAGGCGCAAGTGATGCCAAGGTCCTTGACCTCGCCGATAAGCCCGTCCGGGTCGTAAAGGCGGAAAGACAGCCCGATAACGGTGGCGACCGGCGCCAAGGTAATATAGCGCTTGCGCCAGTTGAGGCGGATGCCGAGAACCTCGGCGCCGGCGAATTCGCCCCGGCGGATGACGCCGGTGCTTTTGGTCGCCGCCGCGTCGCTTCCCGCCTCCGGCTCGGTGAGGGCGAAACAGGGGATTTCCTCGCCGCTAGCCAAGCCGGGCAGGTAGCGGCGTTTTTGCTCCTCCGTTCCGTAGTGAAGCAGCAATTCCCCCGGCCCCAGCGAGTTGGGGACCATGACCGTGACGGCGGCGGCGACGCTGCGGCTGGAAATCTTGGTGATGACGGCGGAATGGGCGATGGCAGAAAAGCCGAGCCCGCCATATTCCTCGGGAATGATCATGCCGAAGAAACGCCGCCGCTTGAGGAACTCCCAGATCTCCGGCGGCAGATCCCGTAGCTGGGCGATCCGCCAATCGTCGATCATGGCGCAGAGCTCCTCCGTGGGGCCTTCCAGAAAGGCGCGCTCCGTCTCCGAAAGCGGCCGCGGCCGGAAGTCGAGCAGTTTTTTCCAGTCGGGCCGGCCGGAAAACAGATCGCCGTCCCACCAGACGGTGCCGGCCTCGAGCGCGATGCGCTCGGTATCGCCCATTCTGGGAAGGGCTTTCCCGGCCATGCGCATCAGCGGCGGGGTGACGAGATGGCGGCGAAGAAAGGCGAGGCCGAAAACGCCGGTGGCGGCAAGGGCGAGTCCGCTCACGGCCAGGAACGCCCCAGGCGAATCGATGCCCTGGCCCGCCCAGGCGATGAGCAGGGCGGCGACGAGGGAAACCCATGCCCAATACCCGCGCCCGGCGTAAAGCAGGCCGATGAACAGGAGCAACCCGATCACGGGGAAGAGCATGGGCATGGTTTTATCCTTCGATCTTGGCGGCGAGCGAAAGGCGCCGCCGATAGCAGCTTGCGGTTAATGCGGTATCCGCAACAACCAGGTATACCCTTCACTCCAGTGCGGTAGGCGGCCGGGTCAAATTGTTGCCAACAATTGTGTTATACGTGGCCGGTCCAACGGCGACGGCTTGCTGAGCGAGCCTGTGGAAGAGCAAGCCTCTTGTTTTTGACCGGCGACGGTTGAACCGGAATGCGTACTCATCAAGGTAGTAGTCAAGATGCACATGCTGAACGCCACCCTGATGAGTGCCGAGCAGCCACCGCTTGAGATGCGCTGCGATGTTGTGGACGCGTGGCATCACCACATGAGATGGATCGGGGCTGGCGCTAATCACGGTGACCTCATGTTTGTAGCCGAGAGCAGCCAGCCCGGAATACCCACTCCATCCATCGGTGTGGACCACGGCGCCCGGCGCTACAGCAGACTGAACGAAGGGGAGGAGACTGGCGCCGGACACGTCCACAACGCGGCGAAGACGAATCCGGCCGATACCTTTGCCATTCTCTTCGGCTGCTATCGCGACAATGGCCTTGGTCTCTGTTTCCCGGCCGCTCTTGCCTTTCTCCACGCCACCAACATAGGTCTCGTCAACCTCCACTGTTCCGCAGAGCGGGTCCCGCCCAGGGCGGACCATTGCTCGGCGCAACTTGTGCAGCCAGGTCCATGCCGTCCTGTAGCTGCCGATGCCAAGAACACGCTGCAGCCCCAGGGCACTGACGCCGTTCTTTTGGTTGGTGACATACCACATCGCCATGAACCACATTCGCAGCGGCTTGCGGGTGTCCTGAAAGATCGTCCCGGCCGTCATCGACGTCTGTCCCTGGCAGCCACAGCAGTGCAACAGTCCTCGCGACGTCTCCCACGGCTCGCCGCTCCACCCGCAGTGAGGGCATATGAATCCGTCCGGCCAGCGCAGGCGCCGGACATATTCGCGGCATGCCGCATCGGTACGGAACCACTCGTCAACCTCTTGAAAAGTTCTGGGGTAATCAACCCCAGGGACAAGATATTTTGCGTTTTCCATGCCCAAAGGTTATCACATAGGTCAACTGGAGTGAAGGGCATACCTGGTTCCGC
>DUZD01000128.1 GCA_013349695.1 Rhodospirillaceae bacterium | reverse complement strand
ATAAGCGCGGCGATCTCGGCTTCGTCGCCCGCCTTTTCCCGTCCAGCGACGAAGACGAGCTGGGTGACTAGGAGTCTGGCTTGAAAGTCGGTCTGATCGTTGACAGCGCCTTTGCGGACTACTATTTCTTGCCCCGGTTGGGAAGTGACCGGCCGGCCCTCCGTACCCTTTAAGTTCTTGGCGAGGAAAATTCATGTTCGGCGCCATCGCCAAGCGAGTGTTCGGTTCCGCCAATGAGCGCTACCTGAAAACTCTGCAAAAGGACGTTGCCGCCATCAACGCCCTGGAAGCCGGACTGGAAGGGCTGAGCGACGAGGACCTGGCGGCGCGTACGCCCTGGCTAAAGGGGCGGCTGCAAGCCGGCGAGGAATTGGACGATCTTCTGGTCGATGCCTTCGCCACCGTTCGCGAGGCCTCGAAACGAGCCCTCGGGCAACGCCCTTTCGACGTTCAGCTCATGGGCGGAATCGTGCTGTACAAGGGCATGATCGCCGAGATGAAAACCGGCGAGGGCAAGACCCTGGCGGCGACCCTGCCTGTCTACCTCAACGCGCTGAAAAGCGAGGGTGTGCATGTGGTCACGGTCAACGACTACCTGGCCCAGCGCGACGCCGATTGGATGGGCAAAATCTACCAGTTTCTCGGGATCAGCGTCGGCTTCATCGTCCACGGTCTCAATGACGCCGAACGCCAGGAGGCTTATGCCGCCGACGTGACCTACGGGACCAACAACGAACTGGGCTTCGACTATCTGCGCGACAACATGAAGTTCAGTCTCGAAGAGATGGTCCAGCGGCGCTTCTCATACGCCATCGTCGACGAAGTGGACTCTATTCTCATTGACGAAGCGCGTACGCCGCTGATCATCTCCGGCCAGGCCGAGGATTCGTCCGAACTTTACAACGCCATCGACAAGATCATCCCCAAATTGACGCCCGAGGATTACGAAAAAGACGAAAAGCTTCGCGCCGCCACCTTCACCGAGGCCGGCACCGACAAGCTGGAGGTCCTGCTTAAGGAAACCGGATTGCTGACCGGCGGCAACCTCTATGACCTGAACAATATTTTGCTGGTCCATCACGCCAATCAGGCATTGCGCGCCCATATGCTCTACTCCCGCGATACCGATTACATCGTCAAGGACGACAAGGTCATCATTATCGACGAGTTCACCGGCCGGATGATGGAAGGAAGGCGCTTTTCCGAGGGCCTGCACCAGGCGCTGGAAGCCAAGGAAGACGTCCACATCCAGAACGAGAACCAGACTCTCGCCTCGATCACCTTTCAAAATTATTTCCGGCTCTATCCGAAACTTGCCGGCATGACCGGCACGGCGATGACCGAAGCCGGCGAGTTCTCGGAAATCTACAAACTCGAAGTGGTGGAAATTCCCACCAACCTGCCTTGCGTCCGCGACGACGTGGACGACGAGGTCTACCGGACGACGCGGGAAAAGGACGAGGCCATCATTGAGCAGATCATCATCTGCCGCAAACGCAAACAACCGGTCCTGGTCGGCACCGTCAGCATCGAAAAATCCGAGCATTTGTCTCGCTTGCTGAAGAAGAAAAAGGTCGGCCACCAAGTGTTGAACGCTCGCTATCATGGACAGGAGGCTTTGATCATCGCTCAGGCGGGGACGCCGGGAACGGTGACCATCGCCACCAACATGGCCGGCCGCGGCACCGATATCCAGCTCGGCGGCAACGCCGATATGCGCGTCGATCAGGAACTCAACGATCCCGGCGACAAGGCGGGCACGAAGCGCATCCTCGCCGATGTGGAAGCCAAGAAAGCGGTGGTGATCGAGGCCGGCGGCGTCATGATCATCGGCACCGAACGTCACGAGAGCCGCCGCATCGACAACCAATTGCGCGGCCGCTCGGGACGCCAGGGCGATCCCGGAGCGTCCAAGTTCTATCTTTCCCTGGAAGACGACCTGATGCGCATATTCGGCTCCGAGCGTATCGATTCCATGTTGCAGAAACTGGGCTTGGAGGATGGCGAGGCCATCGTCCACCCCTGGGTCAACAAGGCCCTGGAAAAGGCCCAGCAAAAGGTCGAGGCGAGAAACTTCGAGATCAGAAAGAACCTCCTGAAATTCGATAACGTCATGAACGACCAGCGCAAGGTGATCTATGAACAGCGCAAGGATTTGATGTCCGCCGAGAATGTATCCGATGACTTGGCCGATATGCGCTTCGAGGTCATCAACGAAATGGTCGCCCGCTGCATTCCCGAGAAATCCTATTCCGAGCAATGGAACACCGGCGCCCTGCACGAGGAGGTGTTGAGGGTCTTGGGCCAGGACCTGCCCATCTCCGACTGGGTCAAGGAGGAAGGCATCGCCGATACCGAGATCCGCGAGCGCCTGATCGAATCCACCGACCGGATGATGGCGGAAAAAACCGCCGCTTACGGTCCCGAGGTCATCCAGGCGGTGGAGAAAAACTTGCTCCTGCAGCTTCTCGATCAGGTGTGGAAGGAGCACTTGCTGACTCTCGACCACCTGCGCCAAGGCATCGGGCTGCGCGCCTACGGCCAGCGCGATCCCTTGAACGAATACAAACGCGAGGCTTTCGGTCTGTTCGAGACCATGTTGGAAATCCTCCGCGAACGCATCACCCAGATCCTCTCCCACGTTGAGCTGGAAATGATGCCGGAGGAGGAGATGTTGTTCCAGCGCAACCCGCAGAGGATGATGGAGACCCGCGATGACCCGGCGTTTCGGGAAGCGGGCGAACCTCCCATGCCGGCGGACGAGGCGGGCTCGGTGGTGCCGTTGCGGCGGCGCCGGGCGGCGACGGTCGTCGATCCCGGCAATCCGGCCACCTGGGGCCGGGTTTCCCGCAACGCCAAGTGCCCCTGCGGTTCGGGCAAGAAATACAAGCGCTGCCACGGCAGGGTGGCGTAGGGCGGGGCGGCCGCCAACGCTCAACCGGTGAAAAGGGAGATGGGCGATTTCATCAGGACATACGGGAAAAGGCTGCTTTTCATCCCCCCGGTTGTTCTAGGGGGCTTGGTCCTTGCCTTCGCCGTCGGCGGCCGCGGCGGGCCGGAGCGTTCCCCCGCCGTCGAGGCCGCTGTCACGGTGAGAGTGATCGCCGTCCCCGAAGTGACCCTGGTGCCCAGGGCTTTGGGATACGGCATCGTTCAGCCGGGCACTGTCTGGGAGGCCGTCGCCGAGGTCGGCGGCCAGGTCGTCTGGACCCATCCCCAGCTCAAGAAAGGCGCCATCCTGGCCAAGGGCGCGGTGCTTTTGCGTATTGACCCAAGACAGTACGAACTGGCCGTGGCCCAGACCGAGGCCAACAGCCGCCAGGTCGAGGCCCAGTTGGCGGAACTCAAGGTCAAGGAGGCCAATACCAGGTCCTTGCTGAAGATAGAGGAACGCAGCCTCGAACTCCTCCGCAAGAACCTGGAGCGCAAGAACCAGCTGCTGAACCGCAAGGCCGTTTCCCAGGCCGCCGTCGACAACGAGGAAAGGAACGTCCTGGTCGGCCGGCAGTCGGTCCAGTCCCTGAAGAACACCCTCAACCTGATCCCCGCCGAGCGTCATGCCCTGGAAGCGGAACTTGCCCTTTACCAAGCGCAATTGGGCAAGGCGCGTCTCGACCTTGCGCGGACGACGATCACCGCCCCCTTCGACAGCCGGATTTCCGAAGTCAACGTGGAAATGACCCAATACGCCGCCCAGGGCAAGGTGCTGGCCGTCGCCGACGGCATCGGCGTTTCCGAGGTTTCGGCCCAGGTCCCCATCGGCGGGCTGAACAACCTGATGTCGTCGGCGGGCGATATCCCGGCCCATATGGGAACCTTGATGGATAACCTGCCGGAGCTGCTGGGGTTTTCGGCGGTGGTCCGGCTCCGCTCCGGCAACATCAACGCGGAATGGAAGGCCCGCTTCACCCGCATCAGCGACACCATCGATCCCAAGACCAGGACCGTCGGCGTCATTGTCGCTGTCGACGACCCCTATCGGCATGTTGTTCACGGCGTCCGCCTGCCGCTGGCCAAGAACATGTTCGTCGAGGTGGAACTCGCCGGCAGGCCGCGCCCGAACCAAGTGGTGATCCCCCGCTCCGCCCTGCATTCGGGCCGGGTCTACATCGTCAACGGCGAAGACCGCCTGGAAAAGCGGAAGGTCGGGATCGCTTTCAAGCAGACCAATTTCGCCAACATGGAAAGCGGTCTCGCCGCCGGCGAGCGGATTGTGATCTCGGACCTGATCCCGGCGGTGGACGGAATGAAGCTCGCTCCCGTCCTCGACGAGGCGGCGGCCCGCGCCCTGATCGACGAGGCGGAGGGGCGGAGCTCGGTCAGATGATCCGCTATTTCGCCTCCCATCCGACGGCGGCGAACCTGTTGATGATCGCCTTCGTCGTCGTCGGGCTTTATTCCTTTCCCAACGTCAAGCGCGAAACCTTTCCCGACATCCCACCCGATGAAGTGCGGGTTCGCGTTGCCTATCCCGGCGCCAGCGCCACCGAGGTCGAAAGCGCCATCTGCGAACGGATCGAGGACGCCATCGACGGCGTCAACAATGTCAGCGAAATCCGCTGCGAGGCCCGGGAAGGCCTGGGGACGGCGACCGTCTTGATGGAGGACGGCGCCGATTTCAATAACTTCCACAACGATATCAAGAACGAGGCCGAGGCCATCGGCACCTGGCCCCTACAGGTGGAAACCCCGGTCGTCACCCAACTGGGGCGCACCGATTTCGTTGTCGCCATCGCCGTCACCGGACCGATGTCGCCGCCCGATCTCAAGGCCTATGCCGAGCAGCTCAAGGACAAGCTGCTGAGGGTGCCCGAGATTTCCCAGGTGGTCGTCAAGGGCTTTTCAGACCATCAGATCCGCATAGAGATCCCGGCCCTGACGCTGCGCCAGTACGGGCTCAGCGTGTCCGGGATCGCCGACGTGATCGGGCGCCAGAGCGTCAACCTTCCCGCCGGCGTCATCGAAAGCTCGTCCCAGGAAGTGCTGATCCGTTTCATGGACGAACGCCGCAGCGCCGAGGCCTTCCGCGACCTGATCGTGGTCTCCGGGGAGAGCGGCGCCGAGATACTGCTGGGCGACATCGCGGCCATCACCGACCGTTTCGAACTGGACGAGGACAAGATCGTTTTCAACGGCCGCCGCGCCGCCATTCTCGAAATCATCAAGACCCGTTCCGAAGACACGCTCGTCGTCGTCGACGCGGTGAAAAGGTTCATCGGCGAGGAACGCCGGACGGCGCCCAGGGGGGTCGAGTTCAGGCTGACCAAAAACGTCTCTTCCATTGTCCGCGACCGCTTGGGGATGCTGGTCAGGAACGGCGTCAAGGGGCTGGTCCTGGTCTTCCTGACCATGTGGCTTTTCTTCAGCTTCCGGTTTTCGTTCTGGGTGGCCATGGGCCTGCCCATATCCCTTTTCGGCAC
>DUZD01000241.1 GCA_013349695.1 Rhodospirillaceae bacterium | reverse complement strand
GCCGAGCGCGAGGCCCGTGGATGGCCGGATCAAGTCCGGCCATGACGACGGAAGGGAGGATGGTGATTCATTTATTCTGTTACGGTCACTTAATGCAGGCGAGACAACCTGGGGGATTCTGGTTGTAGGAACGGCGCGCATCCACATCCTCGGGGTCTTGAATTATGCATGGAACCTCGGAAAATATAGAAATTCACAATTCAAGACCCCAATCCATAAGCCGGAGAATTACAGGGGTGAGAAATCGCTGCTAGCCGTGGGACAATATCTCGATTCCTGAATAGCGTAGCCGACGCCCGTCGATCCAGTGAAGCGCGCGCCGTTGTCCAGACCATCATGCGGCCTGTTTTAAGATAAATTTTGTCTCCTGATTGCTGTTGTCGAGCCTGTGGGGATGTGGGCAAGGCGGCGGAATCAGTTGAACTCCCGGAACCCCTGGAGGGAACGCCTCTTGGTCTTGGCCTCCTCCAGCTTTTTTATTGCGTCTTTGAGTTTGCCGAGGAACCCCTCGTACATTCTGGCCTCCCCGCTAAGCGCCGATTGCATGGATTCGATCCGGATCTCCAGTTCGTTGATCAGGGAAAAGCGGATCACCGTCTTGGGGGTGGTGGTGTCCTCGATGAACTGGTCGACGTTTCCGACGATTTCCCTGATTCTTCGTTCGGTCTCGCGTTTCTCGGCCTTCTCGCGAATGCGCAACAGTTCCTTTTTCTCCTCCCTGCTCAGGTTGGCGAACCGTCGGAGGACCTCGCTGGCGAGGAAGGTAATCAGGCGGATTTCGTCCTCGTCCAGGCGGTTTCCGCCGCGGCCGGAATCTTTGAGCTTATCCGCCTCGCGTCCGATGGCGGCGCGAAGGCCGGCGTCGGTGGCGACCTCGCTCATGTCCAGACCCTTCGGCGGCGGCAGGACGTTCATGGCTTGACGTCTTTCCCGGCATTTCCCGGATAACCTTCGAATCCACGGCGACAGTACCCAAATCCCACCGCCGACAAAATAGTCTTCCCTCCGCGGCGTTCGGCCCAATGTCCGGTTTTGGCCGGGTCTGTTGAAAAAGGCGCTTGAGCTAACATCGGCGCCGGCCGAATCCCTCCAACCATGAAATACTCTAGGGAGATAGCCGGTATCCGCCCGGCTCGGTGAGCAGAATCCTGGCGTTCGAGGGATCCCGCTCGATTTTCTGGCGGAGACGGTAGACGTGAGTTTCCAGGGTGTGCGTGGTGACCCCGGCGTTGTAACCCCAGACCTCGTCCAAGAGGACGTCGCGACCGACCACCCGGTCGCCGGAACGGTAGAGATATTTGAGAATCGCCGTTTCCTTGTCGGTCAGACGGACTTTCTTGTTGGTCTCGTTATCGACGAGAAGCTTGGCGCTGGGCTGGAAAGTATAAGGTCCAATTGTGAATATGGCATCGTCGCTGCGTTCATGCTGGCGGATATGGGCGCGCAACCGGGCCAGCAGGACACCCATGCGGAACGGCTTGGTGACGTAATCGTTGGCGCCGGCGTCCAAGCCTAAAATGGTGTCGGAATCGGTGTCGGCGCTGGTCAGCATGATGATCGGCGATTTGACCCCGTTTCGGCGCATCAAGCGGCAAACTTCGCGGCCGTCGATATCGGGCAGGCCGACATCGAGAATGATGACGTCGAAGTAGTCCGATTTCGCCAGTTTCAGGGCTTCGCTCCCGGTCCCGGCGGCGGCGGTGGTGGTGAATTCCCCGTGCAGCTGCAATTGTTCGCTCAGCGTCCGCAGCAAAGCTTCGTCGTCGTCGACGAGGAGGATACGTTTGCCCGTGGTCATGGCTGGCGCGGCTCCGCTTTTCGTTGCCGATGCCCACTATAAATGGGAATGACGGGGGTTTAAAGAACGGCAAGCCGTGTAAGGCCCTTGCCCCTTCCACTGGCGGCCATTTGGGTCTATTGTCATTGGTTCCCGCGGGCCATGGAAAAAAATTCCGCCGCCGCGGAATTTCCCACCCGTTTTCGCCTTGTGGGGACGGGCAAACCGCTTTTTTGTTCCACCAACTCTGGCGCCATGCCGCATCGCCTTGAACTGATTTCCATGCCCGCCACGCGTGAGCCGGTGTCCTTGCTGGCGGTGAACCGCGCCGTTTCCGAGCTGCGTCGCGGCCTTGTTGTCGCGGTTCGCGGCGCCGCCGGCAGGGCGGTTCTCGTTCAGGCCGCTGAAAGCGTCACTCCGCAAGCGCTGGAAAAGCTGGCGGCAATGAGCCACTCCGCTCCGGCCTTGGCGATCACCGGCCGTCGCGCCGCTGTCATCGGCTTGGCGGGGATTCGGGCGAAAATGGCGAAAGTCGTGACCGTCACGGCGGCAAACGATCTAAGCGCCGAAATGATCCGCGACCTGGCCGATCCCCTGTCCGGCCTCGACCCCGCCGCTCCGGCGATGAAATCGTTGCGGCTCACCGCCGCCGAGACCGCCGCCCACGGCTGCGACAGCGCCGCCGTCGGTTTGGCCAAACTGGCCCGGCTGCTGCCGGCGGCGGTGACGGCGGCTCTCGCCGACCCGGAATCCGACGACCTCGCCGCCTGGACCACCCGCCACGACCTCCTTCTGGTCGACGGCGGCGACATCTTTCAATACGAGAATACAGCGGCGCGGACGTTAAGGGCGGTGAGCGAAGCCCGGGTGCCGCTGCTGCACGCCGATGATACCAGAATCATCGCCTTTCGTCCCATCGACGGCGGATTGGAACACCTGGCCATCATCATCGGTGCCCCGAAAGCCGACGAACCGGTTCTCGTCCGCCTGCATTCGGAGTGCTTCACCGGCGATTTGCTGGGGTCGCTCCGTTGCGACTGCGGCGATCAACTGCAAGGCGCCATCCGTGAGATCGCCAAAGCCGGCAGCGGTGTTCTTTTATACCTGGCCCAGGAAGGGCGGGGCATCGGCCTGGTCAACAAGCTCAGGGCCTATGAATTGCAGGACCAGGGCTTCGATACCATGGACGCCAACGAACAATTGGGATTCGATGCCGACGAACGGGTCTATTTGCCGGCCGCCCGGATGCTGCGCCAACTGGGTTTTTCCCGCATCAGGCTGCTGACCAACAACCCGGACAAGGTTTCGGCGCTCGCCGCCTGCGGCTTCGCCGTCGAGGACCGGGTTCCCCACAGCTTCCCTTCCAACAAACATAGCGAACTTTACCTCAAGACGAAAGCGGCGCGGAGCGGGCATATTTTTTAGATTATGGGTATCCCCTTAACACAGGTTAGCACAAGTAATAGTGTTGGGGGATGGTCCGGCCTGGACGGGAACTGTTGTCCGGCACTGTCGAGGTTGACGAAACCTATGTCGGTGGCCCGGAAAAGGGCAAGAGGGCCGGAAAACTGGGACCAAGGCCATTGTCGCGGTGGCGGCGAATGGTCGTAGCCACCGCCGCATCCGCCTTCGGCCACGACTACCTCGACGAATTCACCTTCCGCTTCAACCGCCGAGGCTCACAAGTTCGGGGGGTGCTCTTCCACAAGCTCGCCCGGCAGGCCGGGGCTGTCGAACCCGCGCCGTATCATCGGATCGTCGCCGCCGGCGACCCAACCCCGGAAATGGGGGGGACGTGAGAGAAGGGCATACCCATTTTTCGGATTTTAAGGGACAGAGCTTATGTTTTTCGTCATCGATTGCGTCGACAAGGCGGGCCATGCCGAGGTTCGCGCCGCCAACCGAGAGGCTCATCTGGACTACCTGAGCCGCTTCAAGGAGCGGATTTGCGTCGCCGGGCCGACGTTCGGAGAGGACGGCCAAGGCATGAACGGGTCCGTTCTCATCCTCGATTTCGCCGACCGCGGGGCGGCGGAGGATTTCGCCGCCGGCGACCCTTACCGGCAAGCCGGCTTGTTCGAAACCGTCACCATCCGGCAGTGGAAAAAAGTCTTCCCGATGGAGGAATGAGTCATGATCTTCGCCCTCGTCTGCATCGACAAACCCAACCAGGCGGACGTCCGCAAGGAGCATCGCGAGGCCCACATGGCCTACCTCCGCTCCTTTAACGAAAACATCGTCACCGCCGGGCCATTGCTGGCCGAGGACGAAAGCCATAGCGTCGGCAGCCTGTTGGTGATGGATTTCCCGGATCGCGCCCAGGCGGAGGCGTTCGCCGGCGGCGATCCCTTCAACAAAGCGGCAATTTTCGAAAGCGTCGTCATCCGCCCCTACAAACAAATTTTTCCGCTGGCCTGACGATGGCCCGCTGGCCGGTCCAATCGGCGGCGGCGGCGTATTTTTTCGCTGGCGACTTGTCACTTCGGCAATTTTTTGGATAATCCCCTCTGCTGGCTCCGCGAAACAGGATTCGCCCGTTGCCGGCGGATATGCCGAAGCGTTTGCATTCCATAACAAAGAGGCCATCAGATCATGTCGGACGAGCAAGTTTTTCCGGTTCCCGAACACATCGCCAAAACGGCTTTGTGCGACAATGAAAAGTACCTTGAAATGTACCAGCGCTCGATCGACGATCCGGAGGGATTCTGGGCCGAACACGGCAAGCGCATCGACTGGATCAAGCCCTACACCAAGATCAAGGACACCAATTTCACCGTTCCCGACGTCAGCATCAAATGGTTTTACGACGGCACCTTGAACGCGTCCTTCAATTGCCTCGACCGCCACCTGGAAAAGCGCGGCGACCGGGCCGCCATCCTTTGGGAAGGAGACGAACCGGGGACCGACAGGACCGTTACTTATAAGGAACTGCACGAGCAGGTCTGCCGCCTGGCCAATGCCTTGAAAAACCAGGGCATCAAAAAAGGCGACGTGGTCACCATCTACATGCCGATGATCCCCGAGGCGGTCATCGCCATGCAGGCCTGCAACCGCATCGGCGCCATTCATTCCGTTGTCTTCGGCGGCTTCTCCCCGAGCGCCCTGGCGGGGCGCATCCGCGACTGCGAATCCAACTGCCTCATCACCGCCGATGGCGGCCGCCGCGGCACCAAGAAGATCCCCCTCAAGGCCAACGCCGATAAGGCCCTGGAAGACTGCCCGACGGTGAAGACGGTGATCGTCGTCAAGGCCACCGGCGACGATATCGACATGGCCGAGGGCCGCGACCACTGGTATCACCAAGTCACGGCCGCCGCCTCCGCCGACTGCCCGCCCGAGGAGATGGGAGCGGAAGATACCTTGTTCATCCTCTATACCTCCGGCTCCACCGGCGCCCCCAAGGGGGCGGTACACACGACCGGCGGGTTTTGCGTCTTCGCCTCGATGACCCACGAATACATCTTCGATTGCCGCGACGACGACATCTTCTGGTGCGCCGCCGACGTCGGCTGGATTACCGGACACACCTACATCGCCTACGCGCCGCTTCTCAACGGCGCCACCATGGTGCTTTACGAGGGCCTCCCCACCTATCCGGACGCGTCGCGGCCCTGGCAAATTTGCGACAAGTACAAGGTGACGATTTTTTACACCGCGCCGACCGCCATCCGCGCCCTCATGGG
>DUZD01000132.1 GCA_013349695.1 Rhodospirillaceae bacterium | reverse complement strand
GGCGAGGCAGGCGGCGACGGTCCGCGACATGGAATCGGGCGAGCAAACGGAAGTGCCTCTGGCCGCTCTGGAGGACCACCTCGCCCGTTACCGTTAGCTCCATCATGGCCGAACCCTTTTCCACGCAAGGACGGCCTCTTGTCGTCGGCGCCAATCATCGTTCCAGTTCGATGATGTTGCGTGACCGACTGTTCATCGAGGATCGGGCCTTGCCGGAATTTTTCGAGCGTCTGCGCCTGTCGGGAATCGGCCAGGCCCTGGTGCTCTCCACTTGCGACCGAATCGAGATTCAGACGATCCATGACGATCATCAAGCCGCCGTCCAAGGTATCATCAAGGTCATGGCCGCGCATGGGGGAGTGAGCCCGGCCGATCTCGACGGCCAGATCTACACGTTCAGCGACACCGAGGCGGTGCGCCACATTTTCACCGTCCCGGCCTCCCTCGACAGCATGATGCTCGGCGAGCCACAGGTTTTCGGCCAAGTCAAGGCCAGTCATAAAATCGCCCAAAACCGTGGAATGATCGGCGGCGAACTGGAAGCGCTTCTGCAGGCGGCCTACGCCGCCGCCAAGCGTGTGCGCAACGAAACCACGATCGGCGAACGGCCGGTATCCATCGCTTCGGCGGCGGTCGAGCTGGCGCGCGAACTGCATGGCGATCTCGGCCGCTGCGCCGGTCTTTTGATCGGTAGCGGCGAAATGGGTGAATTGGTGGCCGAAAACCTGATTTCCGCCGGCCTTGGCGACCTGACGGTCACCCACCCGACGGAAGCCATGGCGGAAACCTTGGCCCGTGTCCTCGATTGTCACATGGCGTCTTTCGAATCCTTGGCCAAGCTGCTGATCAACGCCGACATCGTTCTGACGTCTTTGGGGACGCGCCGCCACGTTGTTACCGCCGACATGATCACGGCGTCCCTGGCCAAGCGCCGCCGCAAACCCATCTATTTGATCGATGTCGCCATTCCCGGCGATGTCGATCCGGCCGTTAACCGTATTGACGGCGCTTTCCTGTATGATTTGGGCGATTTGGAGCGGGTCGCCTTGGAAGGGCGCGCCACCCGCGGGATCGAGGCCGAGGCGGCCTTCGGGATCGTCGATGCCGAAGTCGCCGCGTTCCTCCTCGGGCGGGCGGAACGCACCGCCGTTCCGGCTCTTACCGGCCTGCGCCGGCATTTCGAGGCGGTGCGCGAAGGAGTCTTGGCCGAGGTCGGCGACGATGCCGACAAGGCGACGCGGCTCCTGGTCAACCGGCTGCTGCACGGCCCTTCCGAGGTGATGCGCGCGGATGCCGCCAGGCAAGAGGATTGGAACACGGTCGAACGTATTCTCAGACGCCTGTTCGACCTCGGCGGCGAGGACGGCGATGCCAGTGAGAAAGAGGAATAGATTTCCGTGGCCCTGGAAGAAAACCTGAACCGGGTCGTCGCCCGTTACGAGGAATTGACGAACGCCCTGGCCAGCCGGGACGCCAGCTCGGCGGCGGATTTGGTACGCTTGTCCAAGGAATGCGCCGAGCTGGTGCCGGTGGTCGAGGCCATCAACGCGTGGCGGAAGGTCAAGGACGAGATGGGGGACTTGGCCAGCCTGATGGCCGGCGAGGACGGCGACAAGGAAATGCAAGTCCTCGCCGAGACGGAATACAAGGACCTCAAGGAAAAGCTCCCGGAATTGGAACGCCTGATCCGGGTCCTGTTGCTGCCCAAGGACGCCGCCGACGAGAAAAACGCCATCCTCGAGGTGCGTGCCGGAACCGGTGGCGAGGAAGCGGCGCTTTTCGCCGCCAACCTGTTCCGCATGTACCAGCGTTACGCCGAGGCGAGGAAATGGAAATTCGAGATCATGAATTTGAGTGAAACCGGCATCGGCGGGTGCAAGGAAGCCATCGCCTCGGTCGCCGGGCGCGGCGTTTTCGCGCGGCTGAAATTCGAATCCGGCGTTCACCGCGTGCAGCGTGTCCCGGCGACGGAATCGAGCGGCCGCATCCATACTTCGGCGGCGACGGTGGCGGTGATGGCGGAGGCCGAGGAAGTAGACATCAAGATCGAGGAAAAGGACTTGCGCATCGACGTTTTCCGCGCCAGCGGCCCCGGCGGCCAGTCCGTCAACACCACCGACAGCGCCGTCCGCGTCACCCACCTGCCCAGCGGCATCGTCGTCAGCCAGCAGGACGAGAAGTCCCAGCACAAAAACAAGGCCAAGGCGATACGGGTGTTGCGTGCCAGGCTGTATGAGAAGGAACGGCAATCGCGGGACGCCGAACGTGCCGCCACTCGCAAGAGCCAGATCGGTTCGGGGGACCGCTCCGAGCGCATCCGCACCTACAATTTCCCACAAGGGCGGGTTACCGATCACCGCATCAATTTAACCTTGCATAAACTGGACAGGATCATGGACGGCGACCTCGACGATCTCGTCGACGCCCTCACAGCCGAAGACCAGGCCAATCTCCTGGCCGAAGTCACATGACCTTGCCGGACACCGTTGGCGCCGCTTTCGACGAGGTCAGCCGCCGCCTGTCGGGGGTGGGAATCGCTTCGGCCAGGCTTGACGCCAGGGTGCTGATGAGCTCGGTGCTTGGCGTCGATCAGGCGACGCTGTACGGCCATCCCGAACGCCCATTAAGCGCCGGCGAGGGCGCCCGCCTGGCCGACCTGGTGGCGAGAAGGAGACGCCGCGAGCCGCTGGCCCGGATCCTCGGCTGGCGCGAGTTCTGGAGCCTGCCGATGGGCGTCACCGCCGACACCTTCATCCCCCGTCCCGAGACGGAAACCCTCGTCGAGGCGGCCCTCGATCGCCTTCCTGGCGGCAATGCCGGGATCTCCATTCTCGATCTCGGCACCGGCAGCGGCTGCCTGTTGCTGGCGTTGCTAAGCGAACTGCCCGCCGCCTGGGGGGTCGGCGTCGATATCAGCGCCGCCGCTCTCGCCACCGCCGCCGCCAACGCGCTGAGCTTGGGAGTGGCGGAGCGAGCTCGTTTCGTCCTCGCCGATTGGGGCAGTGGCTTGCGTTTCCGATTCGACCTGATCGTTGCCAATCCGCCTTATGTCGGCGACGGCGAGTTGGCCGGTTTGGCACCGGAAGTGGCCGCTTTCGAGCCCAGGCAGGCGCTCACGGGTGGGCCCGACGGCATGGACGCTTACCGGGCCTTGCTCCCGCAATTGTGTAGATTGTTGGCAACAGACGGCGCCATTTTTCTAGAAATCGGCGCCGGCCAGGCCGCCCCGGTGGCTGCCATGATTCGGAGGCATGGGCTTCAACTCATTGATATCAAGCGAGATTTATCAAAAATTGAACGCTGCTTGGTGATTGTGCCAGGGCGCCGGTGATCGGTGACCAAAAAAAAAGGTTGGAATGTGGCCGTTTCCCGATTAGTTATTAAATATAAGTCCGGGTCGCCAGGTGAGCCTTTGGCTACCCATTAACGGGCGTTGAGACGCCCATTTTCCCGGGCTGAAGCCAAAAGGATAGTAGATTTTCGCCATACGGTTCGGTAGAGCCGTGTGGGAGCAAGCCCTAGCCGGGGGAAGAAACCCAGCCAACGAACAACGAGTGAAATGAAACACAGTTCCAATCCCAGACGGGGACGTTCCCGCAACAACGGCAGGCGCCATTCTTCGTCCAAATCGGTTAACATCGAAAGCAACGGTCCGGAAACCAAGATCCGGGGAACGGCTCAGCAGGTGCTGGACAAATACCTGATCATGGCCCGTGACGCCTTTTCGTCCGGCGACCGCATCGGCGCCGAAGGGCTTTTTCAGCACGCCGAACATTATTACCGCATCGTTCACACTGGCCGCGACGCTCAGCAGGACGGCCAGGCTGGTCGCGGCCGCAACGACAAGTCGCCGCGATTGGTCGCTGACAGCACCTCTTCCGGCGGCGGCATGGCCGCCAACGCCATGGCGAGCCCGCTCGATGCCCAGCCGGATGGCGAGGCCGAAAAAACCGAACCGCCGCCGCCAAAGACCTTGGCCTGACGGTATTATCCCTTGACCTTCAGTACGTCTCCCGCCGAGATGGCGCCGGTGGCGGTGATTTCGGCGTAGATGCCCATGTCGACATGGCCGAAGCCTTTTTGCAGGTCTTTAAGCAGGTTCATGTCGCGCTCGCCGGTCGCCGGGTTGACGTTGACGGCGGCGCAACGGTCGATGCGCTCCGTCACCTTCGCCCGCATCCGGCCGATGGCGATTTCCTTGCCCAGCCAGCCGAACTCGGCCCACGGCTCGCCACCTTGCAAGTACAGGTTGGCGCGAAAGCGTAAGGGATCGACGTCGCCGCCGGCGACCCTCTCCAAATCCTTGACCGAGGCCAGGTTGATCAGCGAGATCACCGGCTCGCGGTGATCCGTGAACATGTGCTTCGGCGGCGCTTCGATGAGACGCGGCTTGCCGTGGCTTTCCTTTTTCATGTAGGCGGCGAAGAAGTCCTCGATAACGGCGCGGCCGACCGGCGTGGCGATTCGGCCCGTGGCCACTTGCTTGCCGCCGCGAAAGACGGTGAGCCGCCCCTCGGCGGCGTCGAAACGGGTCTCCAGCTTGGCCAACCGTTCGTTCCGCATCAGCATCAGGAAGGATGTCTTGGGCAGCCATTCGGGTTTGTCGGCGTCGAAGCGGGTCGACGGCAGGGCGATGGCGAAGCCCCGGTCGTGCTCGATGCCCAGCGCCGCCGAAAGGTGGACGGAAGACAAGGGCTCGGCCGAGAGCCCCTTGACCGGATAGCGAAAAATGCGCTCGACGGTGATGGCCATGGTGGCAACATCGTCGCCGCCGGCGCCGCTGTCAATGGCGGCGGCGGCGGGCCGTTGGACTCTGGTCCGGCAATCGGCGTGAGCCGGTGGTCCATGGGGACGCGGCCCACAGAAGATCATCGGAATTGGAATTCCGGCGAGGCTTCCTGGCGGCCCGACGCCAAGCTTTACGAACCTTCCGTGGTTTGTGCGTTAGCCGCTTCACCCCCCCTATGAGCAGGGCGACGATGAAGGCTCCTCCGAGCATTCGAAGAAGAAAGCCTATAAAAACTGCCGTCATCCGCTTTACCCCACGGAGCCGGGAACCATCCCTACCCCATCCGAACCCGGCGTGATGCGCGCCCTGCCATCAACCATAAGACCAACCGGCCTCGATTCTGGCATAATTTATCACGCTTACAAAATTTTTCACGCCTTCTAAGTGGTGTCCGATAGTCGATGGAAGTTGGATTTCGGCGCGGCTCCCGATCCTGATGGTCATTCACTATGGATTTCCATTGCTCGAAAAGGTAGCACGGGAAGGTGAACAAGCTCTTCTCTTCAGTGTGTAATGGGCTAACATGCGAACAGCCGTAATCAATGGAGCCAAAGCCCGGGAAGAGGCGACGGTGAAGAATCTCCCGGGAGCAATTTAGACGCGCCATGAAAAATTACGATCTCTCGGAGCTTTGCTTTCTCATTGTCGATCCCAACAGGCACATACGCGGCCTTTTGAGGGATGTCCTGCACTCA
>DUZD01000237.1 GCA_013349695.1 Rhodospirillaceae bacterium | reverse complement strand
TGATGAGACCAAATCAGGAAGGCCGCAAGGCGCCGCTTCGCCGGCGATGCCGGCGCATCGGCAAGAAGCGGCAACGCCGCGGAGGCCTGATTTGGTCCACCCTTCGGGCGTCTCTCCTTGCCCCGTGGCCGGCGTCGGATGCTGCTTGTGATGCGCCAGCATCACGGCGCACCATCCTCCTAGCCACGGATCAAGGAGAGACGTCACAACCGCCTCCAGTTATTTGGATAGGCTCTAAACATGGGAGGAACGGTTTGGGAGGGGAGCGCATGGCAATGAAGCCCCGTTCACGGTGATCGTCGAGGATCAAAGCGAAGTCATAAAGTTTCTGTCCGGCGCCCGGGCTTTCGGCATCGGCGGCGATGATGTGGCGCGCATTGAGACTCATATTTCCATTATTTTCCTGACCAACGATAGGGTCTTCAAACTCAAGCGGGCGGTTAAGTTCCCCTATTTGGATTTTTCCACCGCCGACCGGCGCCGTGCCGCCTGCGAGGCCGAGGTCGCCATCAACCGGCGCACCGCGCCTGGCCTATACCGTGGAATCGTCGCCATCAAACGGGCCAGTGACGGCTCCTTGCACTTGCAAGGGGATGGCGAGCCGGTTGACTGGCTGGTGGAAATGGCGCGTTTCGACGAGGATACACTGTTCGATCATTTGGCCCAGCGCGGCGAACTCGACCGCCACGACATGGAGAACCTGGCCGAGGCTATCGCCCGGTTGCACGGGATGGCGGCAAAGCGTGCCGATCACGGCGGGCGGTCCGGCATGGCCGCCATCATTGACGGCAACGCCGAGACTTTCGACGAATTCGCCGAAGGCGGGCTTGATCCCGCCGAAGTTGACCGGCTGAACGGCGAATGCCGCCGTCTTCTCGACGACATGGCCCGGTTTCTAGAGGCCCGGCGGGCGGCGGGATTCGTCAGGCATTGTCACGGCGACCTGCACCTTCGCAACATTTGCATGTACGGCGGCGAGCCGACCCTGTTCGACGCCATTGAGTTCAATGAGACGCTGTCCAATATCGATGTGCTTTATGACCTGGCGTTCCTGCTGATGGATCTGGACCATAGGGATTTGAGGCGCCTCGCCAACATTGTCCTCAACCGTTATCTGGATATTACCGCGGATACCGGCGGTCTCAAGGCGATGCCTTTGTTCCTGGCGATTCGGGCCGCCATCCGCTCCCACGTCAACGCCGCCATGACGGCGACTCTCGATGACGGCGGCGATGGCGAAGGGAGGCGCCAGGAGGCCCGATCCTACCTGAGCATGGCCTTGGCCTACATTTCGCCGCCGCCGGCCCGTGTCGTCGCTGTCGGCGGCCTGTCGGGCAGCGGCAAGTCCCGCCTGGGCCGGGAACTGGCCCCCTGCATGGGAGCGCCGCCGGGGGCTCGGCTGGCGCGCAGCGATGTCTTGCGCAAACGTCTGGCCGGTGTCCCTTTGCTGGCCCGCTTGGGGGCGGAAGGCTATTCGGAGGAGATGACCGAACGCACCTACCGGGAACTTTATGAAGAGGCGCGGACGGCCTTGGATGCTGGCTATTCGGTCGTCGCCGACGCCGTCTTCGCCAAGCTCGAGCAGCGCCAAGCCATCGAGGCGGTGGCGGCCGAGGCGCGGGTTCCTTTTCAAGGTATTTGGTTGGAGGCGCCGCGAGAAATCATGGAACAACGCATCCGCGACCGCCGCCAAAACGTTTCCGACGCGACCGCCGAAGTGGTCCGCCAACAACTCGCCTATGATTTAGGGCCCCTGACTTGGCCCAGGATCGACAGCTCGGGTCCGAGAGAGGATACCTTATCGCAAGGACTTCGCTTGCTCGCTCCTTGAGCGGTCCTTGGTTCCCAATCCCTATGATGACCTTCTATTCCGGGGACCGAGACTTCCTGTTATTCTGGTTATTCTGGGAATTGACGTCTCGGGCAAACGGGGCCGTGAATGTCGATCAGAACGATATTAGTGCTATTCGACGGCGGCAATGCGTCGAAATCGGCCTTGCAAACCGCTTTTGCGGTCGGCCGTGATGTGGGGGCCCATATTCAGGTCCTTAGTTTACACGTCGATCCCGAGCTGTTCATGGTCATGTCGGAGGCCACGATCAAGAAAATGGCTGCTCAGCAGAGCAAGGAATCGGCGGACCGCGCCGCCAAGGCGCACGGTATTTTCGATGATCTTTGCTCCCGTTACGGCATCCCTTCGAGGGATGGTCCTGGCGGACAGGAGGAAGTTTCGGCGGCCTGGATCGAGGAAACGGGGCACTATTACGAGACCATAATCCGGCGCGGGCGTCTGGCTGACTTGATCGTCGTCGGACGGCCGACGCCCGAGGCGGAACCTTCCGTCAGGATGATCTTGCACGCCGCGCTTTTCGAAACCGGCCGTCGGGTCATGGTGGCGCCTCCGCTGGCGCCTTCTTCCCTGGGGCGAAAGATTGCCATTGCCTGGAACGGCAGCGCCGAGGCCTCTCGTGCCGTCGCCAACGCCATCCCCTTTCTGACCCGTTCCGAGGCGGTGATTATCCTGACCGCCGAAACCGACAATACCCCGCTTTCGACTGCCGACGAGCTGGCCGCTTATCTGGCTTGGCACGGCGTTGCCGCCGAGATTCGGGCTTTTTCTCCCGAGCGCCAGTTGGTGCCGGAAGCGTTGCTCGGGGAAGCTTCGAACTCTGGCGCCGACCTGTTGGTTATGGGCGGGTATCACCACTCGCGCATGCGCCAGTTGATCCTCGGCGGCGTCACCCGGCATGTCTTGGAGACGGCGGAATTGCCGTTGCTGATGGCACACTGAACGGCGCTTAAGGCCGGGTTTGGCGAAACAGGTCCGGTTGATATCCCGTGGCAACCTCTTCCTCCGCCTTGAGGGGGGAGTCGTCAAAGGGAACGAGGAACGCCGCCGCTTCGCCGAAAGCAAGCGTTCCGTCCAGCCACATGCCCTCGGCTCGCGGCTTGAGGATCACCGGCATGCGGTTGTGAATTCGGGCGATGGCCGGAACGGGCCGGCAAGTGATAATGGTGAAATTTTCCCGGTCCATGAGCCCGGCGAAGGCGATCGGTTCGCCGTCCTTGCGGCCGATGCGGTTCTTGAGCTTGGCCTTGCCTTCCTTCCGCCATTCAAAATAGGCCGAGGCCGGGACCAGGCAACGGTTTTCGAGCCAGGGCCGGAAACTCTTTTTGCCGGCCAGGGTTTCGGCGCGGGCGTTGATCAAGGGTTGGTTGTTCCAAGAGACACGCAGCCCCCAGCTCCGGAGCAGCGGTTGTCTGTCGGCATTAATGACCAAGGCCCGGTTGCCGGGGCGGATTTGGCATCCGCGCGATTCCGGCGGCGAGCCGGAAAGCTTGAACCGGCCGACCAATTTTTCCGGCTGGACGTCGATTTCGTATCGGCCGCACATGAAACGGTATTATACCAAGAAGATACCAAGAAACCCGCGGCGGCGGCGAGGATGGTCGGGCTCACCATCCACATTGCTCGGCATTGGCGAGGAAATCACCTTTCCAGCCTGTCGAGGACTGGAATCGCGTCTTTATATGTCCTAACGTCCAGGAAATGGAAACAGGCCGCAAAATCGTCATCGTCACCGGCGCCAGCCGTGGCATCGGTCACGCCACCGCCCTCTGCTTCCTGGAAAGGGGCTGGCGTGTCATCACCTGTTCGCGCCAGGACATGCCGCCCGAATGCAAGCGCGACCCCAACTGGACCCTTCATGTTCCCACCGACCTTGCCGACGCCAACAGCCTCGAAAATTTTGTCGAAACGGTAAACGAGGCCCTTGCCGAACAGCCCTTGCATGGGCTCGTCAACAACGCCGGGATGTCGCCGAAAGCGCCGTTCCAGGAACGTCTGGGCTGTCTCAACGGCGATCTCGAAGCTTGGCGGGATGTCTTCGAATTGAATTTCTTCGCCGCCCTGAAATTGTCCCGGGGCTTTGCCGCGGCCCTGCGCAGGGGCAAAGGCGCCATCGTCAACATCACCTCCATTGCCGGCCATTCGATTCATCCTTTCGCCGGATCGGCTTATTCGATCTCCAAGGCGGCCTTGTCGGCGCTGACTCGGGAAATGGCCAACGAATTCGCGTCGCTCGACGTGCGCGTCAACGCCGTTGCCCCCGGCGAGATTGAAACCGCCATGATTCAACCCGAATACGAGGCGCTGATTCCGCGCATCCCCCTCGACCGCATGGGCCAACCCGAGGACGTGGCGAACACCATCTTCTATCTCTGTTCCGAGGATGCCGGCTACGTCACCGGTAACGAGGTCTGGGTCACCGGCGGCCAGCATCTTTTTTAGGAGTGAGGTGGTCTCGCATTGTTGGACAGTTTAGCGGGAAAAGACAACCCTTTGGTCACCGTCGCGCCGGTGCTTGAGCGTTACCCTGATTTTACGGCCTTACTTAACGGTAGCGAAGATGAAGGCATGATCCAAGAAATCCGCAAAGCGGAAACCATTGGCCGTCCCATTGGAACGTCTGAATGGCGGGAAGAGATCGAGCAAAGGCTTGGACGCACCGTTCGCCCTGGTAAAAGAGGGCCGCAAGCGAAGGGGTCTGGTGGGAAGAAAAATAAACTGTCACCGTAACCCACCGTAACCCTAACGACCGTAACGGGATACCACACTCGCGCCATGAGAGTTAATCTATATCGCCTTTCAGGCTGTTGAGCGCCTCGAAAAGCTTCTCCGCTCGATCTAAAGTGCTTGTGACTGCTGTCTTTTCACCGTTAAGCGTGCTCGGGTTTGATATCAACCAGGAGGCTGGTAGGAAGTGATCGAATACGGGCCTTTTATTTGGCAGGACATTAAAAAAGGCCTCGGCCTTTTTCACTTGGCGTTCGGTGTTTTCATTCGCCGCTGATAGTTTTGTGGTGTCAAGGGCATGATCTTCAGGCAGTTCGTAAGCCGTGTTCACGATCGTGCAGAAAAGCGCTGGGTCGATCAGGTCTTCGATATCTGCTTCATCCTGGTCCACGAAATCCGCAATCGTCAGCAACCCACCAGATTTTAGGACTTGGCTACGGCGCAAGGCCTCTAACTTATTACGATCCTTCCTGGAAAAATCCGAAAGCGCAATGACGTCAAGGTCGTTGCCAGCAAAAAGCGATACAAATGCTTGAATTTTGTCCAAGCCTCCAGATGGGCAAATAACCCACTGGGGATCAAGCCCGGTTCGCCCGCGTCGCAGAAGCTCAGCAGAAAGAGCCTTCATGTAAAGGATATCTGACGGACCTTCGACAAGGATGGTGTGCTTTCCGATGAAGAGCGTCTGGGTGATGGCATATCCGAGCGCTCCTTGCAGCGGAAAAACGGAGTCACGATCGACGCTTAGAACATCCTCACGAACCTTTGTTCCCGTTGGGATGCGGCGACTGCGGTCGTCGATCTTCACTAATACCAACCTGCAAAAAGTTTGACTTATTAAGGGTCTGTTAGCCCGAATTATTCACGACGCGTCGCGAATTTAACGGTGAGCGTAGATTAACCTATTGAAATGCCGTATGATTTTGGTG
>DUZD01000177.1 GCA_013349695.1 Rhodospirillaceae bacterium | reverse complement strand
TTACCAAAATCATGTCATCGGATGGCTGCAAAGGGGATACAGTTCCCTTGGAGATGGGGCCGTGGTACGATTTCCACGAAGTTGGATGTCATCTGGGAAATGTCGGTTTAAGAATGCCCGGAGAGGGAAACCGAAAGAGTGCATCCAAATTAAATTCGGTGACAGCATACTTAATTCCAACCGACAGGCATGGAGTCGCGGTATCTCCGATCTTGGAATTAAGTATGCTGTCACCGAATTTAATTTATGGCCAAGCAAAGTCTTTTTTCGGCAACGCCCTTAGCGTCAGTTCATCAAGAAACCTTTCGCGTTCCATGATGGTCGAGCCTGAAAGAAAGTCCGATGGATATTCGCCGACGCCGATGGGGCTGCATAACTGCTCAATGACGGCACGTAGCGATCTTCCCGGGAGCAAGAATGTCATCGATGCCTTACCTTGTTGTTTCTTGTTTGAAAGCCTTTTGATGATAAAGTTTACCTGCTAGGCGTTAACGGAGGCTGAATCGCCCGTTAACCGTTGATTCATAATCGGCGAATTGCAGACCTGCCATCCCCCCTCGAAGCCGGCCTTTTCCCCTTGCCCGCGATGTAATGACAAACGGCGGCGCGCCACGGCGAACCCACGCCGGCTTGGATTTAAGGCCATTTTCCAAAGAGCCCGCGTTAACAAACGGGAAACTATTGCCAGGATATTCTCAACCGGCGTCGATCTCTAAAATTGAATGGAAGGGCCTTTGAAATGGCAAATTCGAAGCCGATCGAACGCGGCGACATATTCGTTCGCCCGGAAGCACCGTTAAACGTATGGACGGTGGAAAGCGTAAAAAATATACCAGGGCTTCCGCTGCACGCCGAACTTGTCTCGCCGGGGGTGAACCCACGAAGCATGCTGTTGTCGGAAGGCATTTTGCTTGATGGCCGGATGTGGAACCGAATTACCGCCGGTTCCGTCGAAACCGCCGACGGCCGCTGAGCGGGTTTTTCGGCCTTTGCCGGCCGCCTTGGCTTTGGTCGGCGCCTTCGGTCGGTCGCCAGCCGAAACGACGCACAGATGAGCCCGATGTTTGTCTAAGAAACCCCGCCCTTGCCGCCAGAGACCACAAAGAAAAGCGGCCCGTTCGATTGCTCGTCCGGGCCGCTTCCAATCCAAAATCTCATGAAAACCCTTTCGGGCCCCTGGGAAATCTTGAACTCAAGTCCGAAACCTCAATCAATCCTTACGAACCAATAAAACTTCCGAACTCGTCAATCAGGTTAATAAAAAAAAATCATCCTGAAAACCCGGAATCTATCCACATCCTTGTGGAAAATGGGGATAACTTTTGGTTTGTTTAAAGGGAATGTTTTACCCGGAAATGGCGATGCGAAAATCGAAGCGGATCACCGGCACTGGGGCTCGCCCGGCGTCTTCGCTCCGCCGTCGGTCGGCAACGGCGGGGGAAGGATTTCACCCTGGCGATCGGCGGCAAATGACGCGCCATCGACGGAAGGGCCATTGATCATGGCACGGATTGGATTTGTCGGTTTAAGGGCTGACCCCGGCCCCAGGTCCGGCGAGCCGCCTGATGCGGGCCCGGGCGCGCGGGGGCGTCCCCCGAATTTTAAAAGGTCGGGCCCGGGGAAGGACTCACTTTCTCTCGACGACGTCCCCGGCCGCCCTTAGGGAAAGGATGCGGTCGGGTTCTTTCGGCGGGCTTCCTGGCGCCAGCCGGTCGGTGATCTCGATGCCGTGGATCACCCGGCCCCAGACGGTATAGCGGCCGTCCAGCCGCGGCGCTCGGCCGAGGGTGATGAAGAAGAGGCTGTTGGCGGAATCCTGGTCATCGCGCTTGCGGGTCATGCCGATGGCGCCGCGGACGAATAGCTGGTCCGAGAATTCCGCTTCCAGCGCCGTCCCCGACCCGTCTTTCCCGGTGCCCGTGGGATCACCGGTCTCCGCCACGTATCCCGGAACCACGTGGTGAAAGGCGAGCCCGTCGTAGAAACGGGCGCGGACCAGCTCCTTGATCCGGGCCACGTGCCGGGGGGCGAGATCGGGAAGCATCTCGATGATCATGCGGCCGGAGGCGAGGTCCAGATAGAGGAGGTTCTCCGGATCCGGCGTTGGGACGGCGCGGGCGGGCCCGCTTTCCGCCGCCGCCAGGGCCTGTTGCGCCCCCGCTCTCCGGGTCTCCCTCCGACCATCGCCGCCTTCCCCGTCCGCCGCCACCAGGGCGAGCATGGCCGAGACCGCCTGGCCCATCTCCGCCGAAACCCCCTCGGCGAAGGCGGTGCCTTCGGCTTGCTCGATGCGGTAGACTTGGCCGGCGGAGACGAAATCGGTGGCGACAGCCGAGTCCACCCGTACCGTGCCCTCGAGGACCGCGATCTCGGTTAAGCTGGGCGTGGTGTAGACGTCGAACTTGGTGCCGCGGATGCCGATCTGCGCCTGGCTGGTGCGGATGGTCACGTCCAGGCGCACCTTCGAGGAAACGAAGCGCAGCACCCCGCGGACCATGTCGAAGGCCCCTTCGACCGTGCTCCGGTCGGACTGGTAGACAAAGCTCTCGAGCCTGAGCTCGGACCGCCCGCCCATGAACAGGGTGGACCCGTCCATGAATAAAATATTGACCGCGCTTTCGACGCCGGTCCGGACCTTCTGGTCGGCGATGAGCCTGTCGCCGTCCCGCATCCGCCGGTTGAGGGTGTTGCCATAGACGTTGCGGACGACCTCGACGGCGGCGCCGACCTCGACCGCCGCCGGCGCCGGGCTCGAGACGGCCACGAGCAGCAGGAGGCCGAGCAGGGGCGCCGCCAGGACGCGGGAAGGCGATACGGCGGAACGGACGGTCATGGAAAGGCTCCCCCCTTGAAGTGTCGTGGCCGCCCCCGGACCCGCAAGATGCGTGCCACGGGGGAGCCCTCTTATCCTATTGGAATCCGGAACTATTCGGAACCGCTAGAATTCGGTGCGCCGACATCGGCTCCGGCCGGCGACCTTTTCCACCACCGCAATTCACCAACCACCGCAACGGCGGTGACCAGGACACCGGCGGCGGCAACGTACAGGCGCACCGGTTCGAAATACACCAGCAAGAGGTCGCGCCGACGATCAGGACCAAAATCTTGTTGCAGATCGGGCACGCGACGCCGATGAAATTCATGACACCGCCGGCCCCGACCGCCCCGGCTGGACAGAACGGACGCCGCAACGCGAAAAACAGGCCGAACAAGACGGACTAGGCGGCAAGTAGGGCGATTTCGACACCGCCGGCCGGCGTCATGCGAATAAAGAGCGGGTTCTCCCATAGGGCGGCGGCGGTTCCCAACACGGCGAAGGAGACCAGCGAAATCGCCGCGCCGGCGAGGATCGCCCGTTGACCGGGGATTCCGGCAAGACTTCTCATGCTTCCCATGTTCCTCCTTCGCGGGGACGCCGCGGCCGGGCCGCCGCCGCCGAGTTCGAGAACACCGACTTATAACGGCAAGCGGATAGGCCGGCTCCAGGCCGATCCCGACCATGAACCCGGCGGTCCCGGACAATCCGCCACCGCCGTTCTCCCACCGCTGTCAAACCCCGTCAACGCCTTCGACATGGTCCAATGCCGCCTCTATGGTTTCCTTGTAATAGCGGTTCGCCCGCAGGAACTTCTTGTAGGCCTTTATTCGCTTGTAGTCGTCGCCTATCCAGGCGTCGGCCGCCTGGCTGTGCTCGGGATGGCCGGAAAGCAGGTAAAAGGCAACCTGCTCGATGCAGGTGATGCTTTTTTCCGCCAGCTTTTCCAGGATGACGCCGACGATAAGCGGCAACATGTTGTAGAAAAATTCATCGGGGTCGGAGCCGGCATCCTCTTCTCCGTCGCCGGCGGCGCCGTCCCCGTCCCCCAGGGCGCCATGACAGAACAGTTGGAAGCTCTTAATGACGTCGAGCATGGCCTTCTTGCGGGTTTTCCAGCTCTTGCTTTCCACGACCTGCTTCGCCATCTCGTCGAAAAGCAGCCGCAGCGATTCATCTTCGATTCCATCATGGATGGAACGGGCAAGGGGCTTGATCTCGACCGGCATTCCACCGTCAACCCAGGAGTTTCTTTCGCAACAGCTGGCCCACCATCTTCGGGTTGGCCTTGCCGCCCGTCGCCTTCATCACCTGGCCCACGAACCAACCGATGGTCTTGTCCTTGCCGTCGCGGACGTCCCGCGCCTGGTCCGGGTTCTCCGCGATGACCTTATCCACGGCGGCCTCGATCTCTCCCGTATCGGTGATCTGCGTGAGCCCCTTTTCGGCGACGATGGCGGCGGGATCGCCTCCAGCCACGTACATGATTCCGAAAACCGTATTGGCCGCGGAAGTGGAAACGGTTTCATTCGAAACAAGATCAATCAGCTTTCCGAGGTTTTGTGGGCTGACGGGACTGTTTTCTATCGATTCGCCCGACCTTTTTAGCTCACGAGATAACTGATTAATGACCCAGTTGGCGGCGGTCTTGGCGTCGCGGCCCTTGGCCACGGCCTCGAAGAAGTCCGCCGTCTCGCGCTCGGCCACCAGCACGCCCGCGTCGTAGGCCGAAAGGCCGTAGTCGGGCGCCATAAACCGCTCTTTCTTCTCGTCCGGCAATTCCGGCAAGGAGGCCTTGATCCCGTCGACGAACTCCCGAGTGATTTCCAGAGGCAGCAGGTCCGGGTCGGGAAAGTAGCGGTAGTCGTGGGCGAATTCCTTGCTCCGCATGGCCCGCGTCACGCCCTTGGCGGAATCGAAAAGGCGGGTTTCCTGGTCCACCTTGCCGCCGTTTTCATAGACTTCGACCTGGCGCCCGGCTTCGAACTCGATGGCCCGCATGACGAAGCGTACGGAATTGAGGTTCTTGATCTCGGTGCGGGTGCGGTAGTCCGTTTCCCCCACCTTGCGCACGCTGACGTTGCAGTCACAGCGCAAGCTGCCTTCTTCCATGTTGCCGTCGCAGGTGCCGAGATACCTGAGGATGGAGCGCATTTTCCGCAGAAAGGCGCCGGCGTCCTCGGGGCCGCGCAGGTCGGGCTTGGAAACGATTTCCATGAGCGCCACGCCGGAGCGGTTGAGGTCGATGAACGAACGGACGGCGTCCTGGTCGTGCAAGGACTTGCCGGCGTCCTGTTCCATGTGCAGACGCTCGATGCCGACCTCGCGGGTAGCGCCGTCCGGAAGATCGAGTATGACCGTGCCCTCGCCGACGAGGGGACGTTCGTACTGGGAAATCTGATAGCCCTGCGGCAGATCTGCGTAGAAGTAGTTCTTGCGCTCGAAGACGCTGAGGAGGTTGATTTTCGCTTGCAGCCCGAGGCCGGTGCGCACCGCCTGGGCGACGCAGTGCTCGTTGATCACCGGCAGCATGCCCGGCATGGCGGCATCGACAAGCGACACCTGGCTGTTGGGCTCGGCCCCGAAGTCGGTGGCGGCGCCGGAAAAGAGCTTGGCCTTCGAGATGATCTGGGCGTGTACCTCAAGCCCGACGACTACCTCCCAGCCACCCGTTTCGCCTTCGATCAGGTAT
>DUZD01000201.1 GCA_013349695.1 Rhodospirillaceae bacterium | reverse complement strand
CAACCGGGCACAAAAAAAATCCGCGCCGGCCGGCATCAAGGCGCCGGCGAGTGCGGAAACACGAATTCGATAATAACTAGACCTATATACAAACCGCCGCGATTTGTCAACATGTTGTGTTCATTTCCCACGGCGACGCTCCCCCGAGCCGTTTCCGGGATGGCAATTTCTTGACATCGCGGCTTGATCCTGGCCAAAAATAAACTATTCCGGAGCCATCGAATTAAGCGCTTGCAACCGCATTGCCTCTACATTTGGCCAGCACACAAATTTCGGGGCTTTAACATGAACACGACCAGGCAAGATGAGCGCCGCGGCGGCCGGGATCGCCGTGCGGCGAAGAATAGGCGAATACGGCCTGAATTGTGGAGTCTAGCGGCGGCTAAGCGGGATGGAAGCGGCCTTCGCAAACGGACGCAACCGGAGCGCCGCAAAAACAGGGACCGTCGTAAACCAAAGCAAGGGACGTAACGGTTTTTCCCCAAAGGGCGTCATCTTCAGAGCATTTCCCGTTTGCCAGGAAATCGGCGCCGGCCCCCTCCCCCTCCGGCAAGCAACCGTTCACGGACGGGGACGAAATCTTTTATGCTTGCCCTCGTTCCGGAGGCGGTATGGTATAAACCCGCCTTGGGGCACCGGATAACGAGGGGGGTGACAGCGATGCGCGTCGAAGCCAAGAAACTCTCGGACTACCCCTGGTTCGTCCGCCGGCTTCTCGCCAAGCAAAAGCGCGCCCATGGCGAGGTGCTGGCTCCCGGTCTCCTGTGGGGGGGCGCTCGCCATCCGTCTTCGCCGCCGTCGCCTCGCTCTCCAGGGCGCTGGACCGTAACCGCTCGCCGATCCCCCCGGAGCTGCGCTCGCTCATCACGACGCGCGTCTCGCAGATCATTTCGTGTCCGTTCTGCGTCGACATCAACAGGGCGACCCTGGTCGAGCGCGGCGTCACCCGGGACAAGGTGGAGGCGCTCGCCGACTGGCGCCGGAATCCGCTGTTCGACGAGCGCGAGCGCGCCGTCCTCGATTATGCCGAGGCCGTCACCGGCCGCGAGCGCAAGGTGGACGACGCCCTGATGGGCCGCCTGAAGCGGCATTTCTCGGACGACGAGGTGATCGAGATCACCGGGCTCATCTGTTTCCAGAACATGTCCAGCAAGTTCAACGCCGCCCTCGACGTGCCGTCGGGGGGCTTCTGCAAGCTGCCCGCGACCTTGGACGAGGCGGCGGCGGAGCCGGGATCGGCGGCGGCTCCGCCCGGCGGCGTCCCCGCCAAGAAGCCTGGGCGCGTCACCCGCAACGCGCCTTGCCCCTGCGGCTCCGGCAAGAAGTACAAGCACTGCCACGGGCGGGTCGTCTGACCGGAAAGTGCGCCAGTCACGCCGAAACAACTTTCAGACGGCTTCACGTCACCAGACGCGCCGCGAGACGCAACGAAATGACGCCGTCCTTGATACGTACCGGATGTTTGGTGGCGCGGCCCTCGTCCGGGGCCACGGCGTGGCCGTTGGCCAGCTCGATGACCCAGTTGTGCATCGGACAGGTGACCTTCCAGCCATGAACGATGCCCTGGGACAAAGGGCCGCCGCGGTGCGGGCATTTATCGTCGAGGGCGAAGACCCGGTCGTCGGCGCAACGGAAAACGGCGATATCCCCGGCCTCGGTTTTAAGGATGCGGGCGCCGCGCTGGGGAATGTCCTCGACCCTACCGATTTCGATCCATTTGCTTATGGCTGAACCACCACTTTAAAAGGCGAGAATTCATCGGCCGCCGCCTGTTCCTCGGCGCATTCCTTCCAGGGATCTTTCTGGGCGAAACGCTGGGAGTACAGGAAACGTTCGCAGAGTTCCTTGCGCGACGCCGGGTCGTCGACGAGACGCTCCTTGACGTAGGACAGGCCGACGCGCTCGATCCAGGCCGACGACCGTTCCTTGTAATGCCCTTCCTCCCGGTAGAGCTGTATGAAGGCGGCGGCGTATTCGCTGACCTCCTCGTCGCTGCCAACCTTGCACAGCAGGTCGGTGGCGCGGAGGCGGGGGCCGCAGGCGCCGCCGACGTGGAGCTCCCAGCCGGAATCGATGCCGACGGTACCGAAATCCTTGATGGTGGATTCGGAGCAGTTGCGCGGGCAGCCGGAAACGCCCATCTTGAACTTGTGCGGCGTCCAGGCCCCCCAGAAGGCCTTCTCCATCGCGATGCCGAGGCCCAGCGCGTCCTGGGTGCCAAAGTGGCACAGGTCTTTGCCGACGCAGCTTTTGACCGAACGCACCGCCTTGCCGTAGGCGTACCCGGAGACCAGCCCGGCCTTGCCCAATTCTCTCCACACCCCGCGCAGGTCTTCCTTCTTGACGAAGGGGATGGCAAGCCGCTGGCCGCCGGTGATCTTCACCGGCACACCCAGCCTGTCGGCGCAATCGGCGACGGCCCTGAGCTCCTGGGGATTGGTGAGCCCGCCCCAGGTGCGCGGCACCACCGAATAGGTGCCGTCCTTCTGGATGTTGGCATGCACCCGTTCGTTGATAAAACGGGACTGCACGTCATCCACGTACTCTCCGGGCCAGGCGCAAAGCAGGTAATAGTTAAGCGCCGGGCGGCATTCCGCGCAGCCGTCCGGCGTTCCCCATTCCATGAAGGACATTACCTCGGGGATGCTCTTGAGGTCGTTGCCGCGGATGGCGCCTCGGACCTCGTCGTGGCTGAACTCGGTACACCGGCAAAGGGGCTTTTGCGTCGGCGTGTCGGAATAATCGCCGCCGACGGTGAAGGCGAGGATTTGCTCGACCAGACCGGTGCATCCCCCGCAGGACGCCGAGGCCTTGGTGTGGGCGCGCACGCCGTCGAGGGTGAACAACTTGTTTTCGGTGATGGCACCGACGATCTCGCCTTTGCTGACGCCGTTGCATCCGCAGACTTCCGCATCGTCGTCCATGGAGAGGATGGCATTCTCGGCGCCGTGCCCCGTATCGCCGAGAGCGAAACGGCCGAACAACAAGCGGTCGCGGCCGTCCGAGATATCCACCTCGTCGCGCATAAGCTGGAAGTACCAAGCGGCGTCCACCGCATCGCCGAGGAAGACAGCGCCTTCGATACGGTCGCCCTTGAGAACGAGCTTTTTATAAATGCCGCGTCCGGCGTCCTGGAAAACAAGAGCTTCGGTCCCCTTGCCACCCTGAAAATTACCCGCCGAAAACAGGTCGATGCCGGTAACCTTAAGGCGGGTGGAGGTCCGCGAGCCCTCGTAGCAGGCATGCCCCATCAGCGCCAGTTGATTGGCGCAGGCCTTGGCTTGCTTGAATAGCGGGGCGACAAGGCCGTAAACCTGGCCACGGTGTTGAGCACATTCCCCGACCGCGTAAACAATCGGATCGTAGGTCTGCAGGGTATCGCCGACGACGATGCCTCTTTCGCAATAAATGCCGGCATCGCTCGCCAAAGCCGTGCGCGGACGAATGCCGATGGCCATCACCACGATATCCGCCGGAAGCCTGGTGCCGTCTTTCAGTTTCACTCCCGTAACACGCTTATTTTTGCTTTTCCCGCCGCTGATCGAATCGGTTTCCGCCGACAACAGGAATTTCATCCCGCCTTCCTCGAGGCGGCGGAGCAGCATGGCCCCCGAAACATCGTCCAATTGACGTTCCATCAACCTGTCCATCAGGTGGACTACCGTCACCTCCATCCCCTGCTTCATCAGACCGTGGGCGGCTTCAAGGCCGAGCAACCCGCCGCCGATAACAACCGCGTTTTTATGCTTGCGGGCCGCTTCGAGCATCACTTCCACGTCACGGATGCCCCGAAAGGTGACGACTCCCGGCAGGTCGTGGCCGGCAACGGGCAGGATTATGGGGTCGGAGCCGGTCGCCACAAGCAGGCGGTCATAAGGGGCCGTCCGTCCATTAGCTGTCCTGACCTGCTTGTTATGGCGATCGATACCGACGACCTCCTCGCCCTTGCGAAGAGTGATGCCATTGTCGCCGTACCACTGCTCGTCGTTGAGCATGATCTCGTCAAACGTCTTCTCGCCGGCGAGGACCGGCGACAGCATGATGCGGTTGTAATTGCCGTGAGGCTCGGCCCCGAAAACAGTGATGTCGTAAATGTCCGGAGCCAGCTTGAGCAACTCCTCGACCGTCCGCATGCCGGCCATGCCATTTCCGACGACGACCAGTCTCCGTTTCATTGCCGAAGGCCCTCCTGTCATGAGCAGGCTCGATTGGCGCGACGGGGTTAGAAACCCGCCACTTCGCCAACAGGCCTCCCGCGCAAAAAAGCAAAGACCGTGCCAATCGTCCGCATCCGTGAATGCGCGGCGAATTCATTAGTATTATCAGCTGGATACGAGGCGTGGCGCCGAGAGAGGAGATGGCAAATCAAAACCCAAGGTACTGGATTTGCCTAAATAATAGGCAATTAATATAAATGCTTATTATTTAGGCAAATACGAAGGCGCCGAAGGCCGGCAACGCCTCTTCGATGCTGGTTGCTCTTGACCGCCGCCGTCACTCCCGCCGCCATCGGGGCGGAGATAGCGGAGCGGATCATGATGCTATTCAGCCGTGGGTGAATATAAACAACTTGCTTTTTACAACTTTCATGATATGGTTCCCTTACCTTTTCGTGCGGCCTATTACTAATTTTCTGCTAACGATTGATTCTACCCATGTTCGATATCGAGGCAAGCGAACAAAGGATGTTCATAGGTTACCCGCCGCCGGCCATGCTTGGCCGGCGGCGATCCGGAAGCGGCGCGAGCCGCTACGAACGCCCCGGCGCCGCCGCCTCTCCGCCGTCGACTCCTTCGGCTCGTAAGGATCTCCAAACGATCCCCGCACACGCGCCCGGCCGCGGCGAGAACGTCCCCCCTCCTCGGCGCCGGGGCGACATTACCCCGCCCGTCCACGGGCGAAAGACAACCTGGGAAAGCTTGAACGGTGCGAAACGCGCATTTTCTCCCCTCCCCGGCCATGCTCCCTTGGCCCATGCCAAACGGTTGGTAGTGGCGGAGCCGGGAGGTCGGCTGCAAACGATCTACAAACAAAAAAAACGAAAGTACCCCGGGAATGATGGACAAAATTCACTGCCGTCGGGGAAAATCGCCGCAAACCAAAGGCAAGTCGGCGAATCCGGCGCCCTCGGTTCAGCAACTTTCGGGCCGAAGGCGGCCGGATAGAAAACCCTCGAAACAAACGGTCGAGCAACGGCTGGCCACCCTTAGCGGCTCGTTTGCCGGCAAGCTGCCGGAGCGGATCGAAGAAATCCGCGCCGCCGCCGAGTTCTTCACCGAGCAGCCGGCACGGCGGCTGACGGCGGCGGAAAGGCAGCGGGCGCTGGCTACCCTACAGGCGCTCGCTCACCGGCTCGCCGGCTCGGCCGCCACCTTCGGCTTCGCCGCCGCCGGCGACATCGCGCGGTCCATCGAGATCCTGTGCGGCGCCATCGAAATGGACGGCAAGGCTCCGTCGCGGCGGCGGCGCCAGGAGTTCAGCGGGCTGGTGCTGGCGCTCAAGGCGGCGTCGGAGCTGGCGGCG
>DUZD01000215.1 GCA_013349695.1 Rhodospirillaceae bacterium | reverse complement strand
CCAGCGGCGGGGAACAAACCAGGCCAGGGCGAAAGCAAGAGCCCCAAAAATCAGGGCGATCATGCCGGAGTTGTATTCATGCAGGTAGGCGGTCACAAACACGGCGGCGAACAGAAAGACGGCGACGGGCGCTTTCTTGAGGCGGACCAGAAACGCCGAGACCGGCCAGGCGAGAATCGTCAGGATGGCACCAGTGGAGTTGAGCCAGAAAAAGCCGGAATTTTTAGGCAAGGGGAATCCGATCAGCTTGACGGTGATGGGGCCGTCGAAGAGAATCTCCGCCGCCCACATGGCCAGGGTCACGGTGAAGCCGGCCAGCGCGGCGAAACCGGCAAACCTGATCCCTTCGCCTTTGAGGGACAGGGCCATCGCCAGGATCACCGACCCTGTCAGCATGCTCCCGGACAGCTTGAACGCCCCCTTGACGGCCAGTCCGGCGTCCAGGGACCAGACGGTGCTCACCGCCGCCCACAGGCAGAACAGGACGACGATACGTCCCGCCCAGCCGCCAAGCAGACGCGGCCGTTGTTTCCGCGCCAACAGGATCGCCAGTCCGGCGACCGCCGCCGTCACCACCAGGGGCGTTACCCAGCGGGGCTCGAAAAAGGACAGCACCGGCGCCAGCCCCAGCGCCGCCGCCAGCACGTAGGCGACGGCGTCCGGACGGGCGGTGGTGGCGGCTCTCGGGGCTTCAGGATTCATCATTCCACGGACAGGGACGTGATTCGGGGCTCCTGGATATGCTATTCAACCCGTCTATTTAGCCCATGATGTCCATGCGGCGAAGACCTGAAACCGGCATGACCAAGCTTATCATCCAGATTCCCTGCTTCAACGAGGAGCAAACCCTCCCCATAACTTTGCGGGACCTGCCCTCGAAGATTTCCGGAATCGACATTATCGAAACGCTTGTCGTCAACGACGGCAGCACCGACGGCACCGTCAAGGCGGCGCGGGCGGGTGGCGTCGATCATATCATCGACCTGCCCCGGAACCGGGGGCTGGCCAACGCCTTCATCACCGGCCTCGACGCCTGCCTCGGGTCCGGCGCCGACATCATCGTCAACACCGACGCCGACAACCAGTACGACGGCCGCGATATCGAGGCCCTGGTCCGGCCCATCCTCGAAGGCAGGGCGGACATCGTCGTCGGCGCCCGCCCCATCGACGACATCGCCCATTTCTCGGCCGCCAAGAAACTGTTGCAAAAGCTGGGAAGCTGGGCGGTGCGCGCCGCCAGCGGCACCGACGTCCCCGACGCCCCCAGCGGCTTTCGCGCCATTTCCCGCGACGCCGCCATGCGGCTCAACGTCTTCAGCACCCACACCTATACCCTGGAGACCATCATCCAGGCCGGCCAGAAGGGTATCCCCATCACCTCGGTGCCGGTGCGGGTGAACCCGGACCTCAGGCCGTCGCGGCTGATCAAGAGCATTCCTTCTTATGTCCTGCGCTCGGTCTTCATCATTCTGCGTATCTTCATGGTCTACCGGCCGCTTCGCTTTTTCCTTCTCCTTGGCGGCGTCCCGTTTCTTCTGGGCGTCTTTTTGGGAGCCCGCTGGTTCGTGCTCGCCTATTTCTTCCCCGACCCGGGGCGCACCTACCTGCCCAGCCTGATCCTCGCCGCCGTCTTGATGCTGACCGGGGTACAGACCTGGTTCTTCGGCCTTATCGCCGACCTCAAGGCGGTCAACCGCACCCTGTTGGAGGAAATCCGCCTCAGGCAGCGCCGCGCCGATTTGGAAAGGCGGACCGGCGGGCCATGACCCCATGGGAACGTTTAGAACACGACGTCCTCTCCCCCGGTAATTGCACCCATTGCGGCGCCTGCGTCGGGCTCAACCCGGAACTGCTCGCCTTCGAGGAAACACCGCTGGGACCGCTGCCCAGGCCGCGGCGCCCCGCCGCCGAGATGAAGGCGGCGGGGCTGGCTCGGGCCTGGGCCGTCTGCACGGGGCGCGGGGTGCCCTACCCGGAGCTCTTCGAGCGGATGGGGCGGAGGGCGGACAATCCCCTCCTTGGCCCTCGAGCCGGCCTTTTCATCGGCCACGCGGCGGACGAAACCGTGCGCCGGAGAGGCGCATCGGGCGGAATCATCAGCCGGACGCTCATCCACTTGCTGGAGACCGGGCGGGTGAAGGGAGCGGTAGTGCTGCGACAGAGCCGGACCCGGCCGGAGGCCGCCGAGCCGGTCATCGCCACCAGCCGAAACGAGGTCCTGGCCGCCGCCGGGAGCGTCTATTCGGTAACGCCCATGCTTGATATCCTTCCCCGGATGGAGGCTTTCGACGGGCCGCTGGCCTTCGTCGGCCTGCCCGAGCACGTGACGGCATTGCGCCTGCTGCAGGCCGCCGGCCATCCGGCGGCGGCCAAGGTGGTTTTCGCCGCCGGCCCATACGCCGGCACCAACATGTACGCCGCCGCCGTCCGCGCCTTTCTCCGCGCCGAGGGCGTCGCCGACGACGTTGCGGTCGCATCGCTCGAATGGCGGGCCGGAGAGTGGCCGGGACACCTGGAAATCAAGACCGCCGACGGCCGGACCCGCCGGGCCGAGAAGTTCTATTACAACTACCTGATTCCCTTCTACGTCTCCCGCAACTGCCAGATCACCCCCGACTTCACCAACGAAACCGCCGACCTTTCGGTCGGCGATGCCTGGTCGCCCCGGTTCGAAAGCCAGGGCGGCGGCCATTCGGTGATCGTCGCCCGCAACGCCGAAGCCCTGGCGGTCCTGGACGAGCTCCGGGACAAGGGCGAGCTGGTCCTGGAGAACGTCGGCGTCGACGAGGCGCTGGCCATGCACGGGCACATGCTGGACTTCAAGAAAAGAGGCACGTTCCTGCGCCTGGACGCGCAAAGGAAAAAAGGTCTTCCCATCCCCGATTTCGGTTACGCGCCCGAAACCATTCCGGCCACGAGGCGGCGGGTGGAGGCGGTGATCGGCCTGTTCTTCGCCGTCGGCCGGCAGGGCTGGGCTCGGTGGCTGGTGGAGAAAATGCCGCTGGCGCTCGTCGGGCCCGCCTTCAACCTGCTGCGCAAGTCCTGGAAGGGGATGTCGAAGCCGGCCAAGCGCCGCGGCCTGGGCGAAACCACCTTCACCACCTGGCGAAACCCCGAGCGCTGGCGGGAAATCACCGGGGCCGCCCGGTGAGCGGGCTCGAAAAATCGTTCGCCGCTTACGCCGAGGCCCAGCTGGCGCGAGTGCTGACCCAGATGGACCGCGATCCCGACTCGCCCACGTTCGGCTGCTTCGACCGCAATCACTGGCATTACAAGATGCGCGACTTCGCCTCCGCCGTCCTCCAGCAGGGCCTGTTCACGTTGGAGGCCGTGAGGGCCGGGCATTTGGCCGCTCAGGCGTCGAGAGAAATCACGGAATCCTGGTGCGTCGCCGCCGTCAACGACCTTTCCGCTCGGGTCGGCCCGACAGGCGGCGTCGACGAGTACTATCCTTTCGAGCGCAGCTATCCGGCGGCGGCATTTTCCCTGCGGGCGGCGGCGCGGGTGCTTTTGAACTGGCGGGAGCAGGCGCCACACCTTCTGGAGGGCGTCCGCTGGCCGGGATTGCGGCGTCTTTCAGCGCATGTGGCGGGCCGCGCCGAGACGCGGGCCAGCAACCAGCAGGCGGCCGGACTGGCTGGGCTGGCCCTGGCCGAAAAGATCGAGGCGATGGCGCCGCCAAGGGGGTCCGTCGAACGCCACGCCGAGAAATTCTTCGCCTCCCAGCACCCCGAGGGCTGGTTCGACGAATACGGCGGTCCCGACTTCGGCTACCTGACGGTGACCCTCGACGCCCTTGCCGATTATTTCGACGCCACCGGCGACGGGCGGGCCCAGGCGGCCACGGACCGGGCAGTTTCCTTCCTGGCTTCCCTGCTCGGCGCCGACGGCGAACTTCCGTGGACGCTGAACGCCCGCAACACGGATTATGTGGTCCCTTACGGGCTGGTCCGCGCCGGCGCCCGAAATCCCCTTGCCGCCTGGCTGGTGGAAGCCCTGTTCGGAGGCCTTGGCGAACCGGGCCACTTCCTTTCGGCCACCGATGATCGTTATCACGCTCATTACATCTTCGCCAGCCTGGTGCGCTGCCTGCCCCATCTCGCCGCCATGGTCGCGGGCGAGGCCCCGGAGACCCCCGAGACCTTGTGGCTGGAGGGGGCCGGTTTCTGGCTGCGCCGTGGCCGGGAGGGGGACTGGACCGCCTTCGCCGGCGCCCGCAAGGGAGGCGTTCTGAGAATCCACCGCCGCGGTGGGCCGCCGGTGCTCGACCACGGCTGGCGCATCCGCGAGGGGAGGGCATTGTGGACCACCAACTGGCAGTCGGACGCCTGGAGGGCGGAGGCCGACGCGGACAGCCTGCGCGTAACCGGCCCCACGCACGCGGTCGGCGCCCATCGGCCGGGTCCGGTCCGGCATATGGCGCTCCGGGTGCTGGCGCTGTTGCTGCACGAAAGGTTGACGCCGTTGCTCAAGAAAATGCTCATTTTCCGGCCCGGATCGGCGCGCGGCCCCCGGTTCGAGCGCGCCATCCGCGCCGAAGGCGGCGGGCTGCGCGTTGCCGATGGCATCGAGGCGCGGCCGGGGGCGGTCGCCCAACCGTCGCCGAGACAGAACTTGCGGCACGTCGCCAGTGCCGGCGGCTTTTCGCCCGAGGAATGGCTGCCCCCGCTTGCGGGAGGAGGCCCGAGGCCTCTCGATTCTGGCCTTTCCGAGGAATACGTCTGGCCCCCCGGATCCGGTAATTGAATGAAAACGCTGGTTTCCCTTGGCGTCAGCGCCTCCATCCTGGCGCTCATCTATTGGCGCTTCGACCTGGGCGCGGTTGTGGACGCCCTCGCCGGCGTCGATGCCTTGTGGGCCGCCGGCTCTTACCTGTTGCTGGTGCCGACGACCCTGATGACCGCCTGGCGGCTGAAGCGCATGGCGCCAGGCGGGCGCGGCCCGTCTTACGCCGAATCCATCCGCCTGACATTGGCCGGCTGGGTGATGAACATGGTGCTGCCCTCGAAGATGGGCGACGTAGCCAAGAGCTACTTCATGACAAGGCACACCGGGCTTTCCGGCTCGCTGTCCCTTTCCCTGGTGGTTTTCGAGAAAAGCTGCGATATGCTGGCCCTCCTGGCCTGGTGTGTCGTCGGACTTTTTTTTCTGCCCGGCAAGGATTTCTTTTTCTGGGCACTGACGGCGGCGGTGGGTCTTGGTTTCGTCATCGGCTTGGCGCTCCTGGGATCGCTCCCCGCCGCCGATGCCTTCCTCGCCGTTTCACGGACCCTGCTGCCGCAAAGATTCGAGGCCAGACTCGACGCCCTTTCCGCGGCCTGGAGGGAAATGCATGCTTACGTCTGGCGCAACCGGAAGCTCCTTGCCGGGCTGCTCGCCCTGTCAGGCGCGATCTGGCTGCTGCAGCTTATCCAGATCTGGATGTTCGTTCCGGCGCTGGGCGCCAAAGCGCCGTTCCTGGACGCCCTTGCCCTGGTCCCGCTAGCCATTCTGGCCGGGCTGGTTCCCCTGACCTTCGCCGGTATC
>DUZD01000169.1 GCA_013349695.1 Rhodospirillaceae bacterium | reverse complement strand
AAGGCGACATGGAAGGATATCGTTCCTCTCGAAACCGTCCAAGAGATGTACCGTGAGCTGGGCTTGGATGAGAAAGCCAGATCGGTAAGACCGGAATCAATAACTGGAGTTATCGGATTTGGCGCTCTCTTGGCCGCCCTTATCGGGGTGGTCCTGTGGCAGAGCGATATTCTTGACAGATTCGGGGAAGTCCGAAAATCCGATGTGACAGTTATAACCGAGGAAAAGCCGGAGAAAACCGAACTGCTGGAAACCTCCCTTGAATTGACGGCCATTGAACACCGAGTACTCGGGCGTTGTCCGATGACTTTTCCCGGTGGGGCGGCCTACTATCTCGTGGCTCTGGACAAGACGGATATAGAGCATTTCACCGCCAGCGCCTGGGAAGGCCTTTGCGCGGTGGAATACGGATTGCACAACGCTTCCGAAAAACCCGTTCATGCCTGGATCAAGGGTTTCCGGCTCGGTTCCGAACCACGTTTCTCCCGTGAGCAGAGTCTCCCTGGCATTAAGAATCGCGAACTGGCGCCGGGAGAGAAGATTTCAATCACAATGGTACTGCCGCGCTGGTCGAAGCAACCAATAACGGTGCGGATTATCGCGGCGGCCGGCCCGAACGCTCCACAAGAGACAGGAAAGTGGCTGGCCAAAGCCGAAACGGACAACCTTCGCCGCGCCGGCCTTGCCGTGAGAACGGTAGAACACGCCATAAACCCACCAGCAAAGCCCCGGTTCAATTAGCTGAAGGTTAAGCGGGGTTTTATCGGGATGTAATAACCAACCCCCTGCCGAAAAATCCCCCACGCCCTTTCATAGCTTCATCGGAACAACACCGAATGGAGCTATGCCATGAAACAAACCGTTGAAAATTCAATTGTCGGGCGTATCCCGCTACGGGGGATTGCTTTATCGGCGGCCCTGTTGACAGTCTCGGCCTGCAACCTGAACACCCAGACCAACGCCATGGAGGGGATCGGCTTCCGTGAAGCACGGTTCCAGGAAATCTCGGCCATGCGGGAATACCGCCAGTGCCGAGATGACGGCGTCGAACTGGACACCAAGGCGCGGTCTTCCGGCTCCGCCGGCCAGTACCTGGCCAGCGCCAGACTACTTGAAAAGTGCGAGACCGAACTGGGCCAGGAGGCCGCTAATTTGGCGGTGGACGAGCGCATGCGCGCTTACGCCCTCGGTATCCAGAACTACATCAAGGGCGGCAATCTGGAAACGGCTGCCCGCAACCTGGAGCGTTTCAAGAAGGCGTTCACGGGCAAGGACCTCTACTTCACCAGCGGTGCATCGTTCATCGAGACCATGGAATCGATTTTGGGCCAAAAACGTCCACATGAGTTCGGAGACCTCGCCGCCCTCAACGTGAGCTATGAGTTGAAGAACGAAATGCGCCGCATTCGCTATTGGAAGCGCAACTGACGACGCCACTCACCATAGGAGACAAAGTCATGAACCGGTTTTCATTCCATCAAGGCCCCAGGTCGCGGGCGCTGATTCTGAGCGTGGCGGCGCTCCTGCTATCCCTGTCGGCAACGGCTCCTACCCTGGCCGAAACTCCTAATTGGCGGCCCTCCGCCAGTGAACGGCTGGTCAAGCTGCCGGGCACCTATATCAAGAAAGCCATAGACCAGGACTTTCAGGAATCCCCATTGGCCACGGCCCTGGGCGATGTCGGAACCCGGATTGGAAACAAGACTCAAACCCTGGAAGATTTGCGTTCCGCCGCCGAAAGGGCGGACGGCGAGGCCCGTAACGAACTTCAGCAACAATTCCTGGCTGAAAAGCAAGGCTACATAAAGTTGATGGGCGAGCGCCAGGATCTGCGCCGCAAGCAAATCAAGACCAAGGTCCACCTTTATGAAGCGCTGCTCCGCAAACTGGAACGGCGGGGCGAAGGCACAAGCCAAGCCATGGAGGCATTGGCAAAAAACCAGGAGGCCGCCAAGCAGCGCTTCTCGGATTCGGTAGCGACGGTCGATATGAAACTTTTCAATTCTTCGACGGCAACCGAGAGCAAGTACGGCAAGGAATACGCCAAGAACATGGCGGCCATTGAAAACCTGGTCACGGCCATTGATGCCCATCCCATGAACGTCCAACCCGAATTCGATGGTCAGCCGCTTAGCAAACAGGACTACCTGCGCCAACTGATTGCCGAAGGAGAGTCCGATCTGGCGATCCTGAATCAGGAAGAGAACATCCTCGGATACATGGCCAAACTGGTGGCCTTGGACGCCATGGCCCTGTCGGAAGGGCTGGCGGACGACGCGCTCGCCTTGGGCGATGACGGTGATGAACTTTCCAGCCCCGCGTCCGCCGTCGATTTCTTCATCACCCGAAACTAAAGGAGACAAGACGATGACATGTACACGAACATTCACTCTTGCCGTTGCCACGGCTGCCTGTCTGGCCGCTACCGGCGCCGCCCAGGCGGGAACGCTTGAGAACCTGGAACGCGAACGGGCTATCATGGTCGAGACTATCCTCGATCCGTCCCTGACGGCGGTCGAGCGGCAAAGGAAAATCGTACTTTCCCAGAACCGCCTGGTCGACCTTGAGCGTATGGTCATCCGCGACAAGAGCCTCGCCGGCAAGAATACGCCGGTGGTGAAGAAAGCCTTCGAGAACTACGACCTGACCTTCCTGGTCCATGCCTCGGTGGAAAAGAACCTTTCACTGATGGACCATTGGCTGAGCCAGGTGGGCGTGTCCACGAAGAACGTGATGGATGCCCGTGTCGGACGGAGGTGGTAGGATGCGTGGCATTCTCCATGTCATGGACGCCGGTTCCCGGTCGGTGAGCGTCATGCTCGGTGGATTGGTGGTGATTCTGGCGGGAACCGTCATGGCCACTTCCATGACCGCCGCCGACATCGCCGCCCGCGCCCAAGAGGTGTTCGGCATCACCTTCATCGGACTAATGGCGGGACTGGTTTTTACCGCGCTCTACTGCTGGGTCATGGCGGCCAGGAGCCCGGACAGCGGGTTCTGGACCGAGGCCGGCCTGCAGGCCGCCAACGGCATCGCAACACTCGCCCTCACCTACACCTTGCTTGGGATCAGCTTGGGCGTCGGCACCCTGGCCGAACAGGAACTGACACCGGAAACGGTCCGCCATGTAATCCGCGGACTGACGAGCCAGTTCAGCCTTGCTTTCATGACCACCGTGGTCGGCCTGCCCACGGCGGCGGTTCTGAGAACCTTGCTAGTGGTCACCCATGCCCGGCAACGGGGACAAGGCACCATGCTTGAGAAGGGAGAACCGTCATGAAGTTCCTGATTTTCAACATCGCTATCGTCGGCGCTCTCTACTATTTGTTCACGACCGACGTGAGCGGGGCCCGCGATACGATGACCAATAGCGCCCATCAGGCTGTCAATCGTGTGGAAATGCTGGTGTCCTCGGCGCTGGCCGAGGCTCGTAATTTCGCCTCCAAACGGACAAGCGTAAAAGAAATCCCGCCACCAACGCTCGCGCCGAAGCCGGAGAGCAAGCGTATCGTCCCCTCTCTAGTGAAAACAGAGGAAACGGCCCCGCCCGTCATGTCACCGGTTACCGTCGAGCCGCCATCCCCGCCATCCCCGCCATCACCGCCGGAGCCCGTGGAGATGGCCGTGGAGAAGGCCGGGAGCGGCGAGACAACCGAAACTATTTCACCGAAGAGTCTTGGCGAGAGACACAAGGAGCTTCTCGACATGGCTCAGAACATGGAGCTCTTCTATCTCAGGAAGGCAGGGGAATGAGCGTTTCCAGTATCAGTGGTAAGGCATCAGTGCTGGTCTCCGGCCTGTTCGTCGCCGTCCTGCTGTTATGGCAACTCCAACAGCCTGAGAAGTCCGCGACAACAAAGCCGGCCAGACATTCACAGCCCGCTCCACCACCACGGGAAGCAAAAAATCCCTTGGCTGTGGCCGCCGTCGCTTTGCCCCCGCCCCCCCCTCCGGCAAGCCATAAAAAACAATCGGTTAAACTCAAGAAGGCGGTGACGATACAAAAACCCTCAGCGCAAAAGAAGATAAAGCCCATCGTCAAGGTCAAGAAGCCCTCCCTGAAACAGGTAGCGGTCCGAGCGGCTCAAAAACCGGCGCCCCGAAAATTGCAGGCGCGCACCGTCCGGGTTTCCATTACGGATCATTCCCCCGAGGCAAAGGAGGGACGGACTCTTTTACGCCTGCTAGAACATGGCTCTGGTCCTGAAATCGAGATTGCCTGGCCGGACGGTAGTTCCGCGAGATCGTCCCTCTATCACCTGTTACGCGGTTGCTACGGCATGCGGACGGCGTTGATGGATACGAGCGGAGCCCTTTACGTCACCGATGGCGGCCGGAACTGGCGGCCCGACATGGATCGCTTCAGCGGTTTCGTTCGGCAGCCATCGGGGGCTCTTACGTTCGCCGAGAACAAGGAGGCGGAGGGTATTCGTCGCCGCCATCGTCTCGGTTCCGATACCACCATTATCCGGCTGTTCCCACGCCGCGTCGATGCGGTGCTGTTGGGGGGACTACAAAGTCTCCTCGGCGAGCGCTACCAAAACGCCAAGATCATCCATGCCTCCTACCGCCAGAATGGATCCCGTCTATTTATCGACAATATCTCCGCTGACGGTGCAATTGTCCAGGGCAGGATCACTTTTCCCGCCGCTCAAGATAGATGCGGATAGGAAGGAATGAGACATGATAAAAAGCGGTTTCATCGGCATCCTGTCACTTATGTTCCTCGCGGCATGCACGGAGACACGGTACGTAAACTACCAGGGGGAAGAGGCATTCCCAGATATATTCTCGCGTCAAGTGGAGTTCAATGTCTCCAAAGCCTTCTACCGGGATCCGCCGGACTGTGTGGTGGTGCTCCCCTCCACCACCGCCGACAAGGGACAAGGACAAGGCGATGGGCGCGGCCGCGTTGTCGAGGACGCCCTGGCCCGGCAGTTGTCCGGCAAGGTCAACCGGGTGATTGGCCCGAACGAACGAGACCATCTCGTCCGTCGCTTGGCGGTGGACCTGTCCCGGCCCGGCGATAGGAGGGTATTGGCGCGTCAGGCCCGCTGTGGGTTCTTCGTTCAAGCCAAACCCTGGGGCGGCGAGTCGGTCTATGCCGTGGTCTGGACCCAGACCCGAGTCGGCCTGGAGGTCGTGATGACGCGGGCCGGGGATGACGGCGCTCTTTGGCAAGCCCGCCACGTGGCCACCCGTTCCGGCGGCGGATTACCGCTGTCGCCGATTTCCGTCGCATCCAACGCCTTCATGGCAGCGCGCCTCAACACCGATGGCGACGTCCCGCTATCCCTTCTCGATGACACGTTACGGCGAATGGTCCGCACCCTCCCGGATACACGCTATGCCATGGAACGGCGGCCGGGAGGATGATAATATGTGGGGGAATAGCCCATTACAGGGAAATCATCATGAGATTGGATTCGACAATTCATCGACCGTTTTTCCTGGCGGCCACTCTTGGAACCTGTCCCTCCTATTTATCTAATCGGCTCACCCAACGACGACCCGCCTCTCGGGCATCTGCCGACGGAATCTCGGGATAACAGGAAATCCAGGTTCGAGAAGCGCCCGCCCGAGCTGTTCGAGCCGATTTGGAGTGAACAGATTG
>DUZD01000110.1 GCA_013349695.1 Rhodospirillaceae bacterium | reverse complement strand
CAGCGATCTCGTCTACACGGTGAGCGGTCTCGGCACGGGCATGATATTGGTTGCTGGTGTCGTGGCGGCGAGCTTCACCCAGGCGCAGTTGGACGAGGGCTTGGTGTCCTACGAGCACGACGGTTCGGAGAACAGCTCGACCTCGCTCACGTTCACGGTGAGCGACGGCACGACGACTCTGCCGAGCGCCGTCTTCAACCTCACGGTGACACCCGACTCCGATCCCGATCAGACCATCACCGGAACCTCGGGCGACGATACTCTCACCGGCGGCGGTGGCGATGACAGTCTGTGGGGCGGCGAGGGCGCCGATGAGCTCTATGGCGCCGCCGGCGACGACATATTGGACGGCGGCGGCGGCGGCGACTATCTCTCCGGCAGCGCCGGCGACGACACGCTGGACGGCGGCAAGAAGGACGATTTCCTCGACGGCGGCGCCGGCGACGATACGCTTACCGGTGGTGGCGGCAAGGACACGCTCCATGGCGGCGCCGGCGACGACAGTCTGGACGGGGGCAAGAAGGACGATTTCCTCGACGGCGGCGCCGGCGACGACAGTCTGGACGGGGGCAAGAACGACGATTTCCTCGACGGCGGCGCCGGCGACGACAGTCTGTGGGGCGGCGAGGGCGCCGATACCTTCGTCTTCCATGCCGGCGACGGTTCGGACACCGTCGAGGACTTCGGCATCGGCGACATGCTGATGTTCGAGGGTACGGAATTCGACATCAGCCAGATGAACGTGGTAGACGCCGGTGATGACGCGGTCATTACTTTTGGTTCCGAAGACGGCGTTTCGGTGAAAGTGAAGAACGCCGATGCCGAGGACCTGAAAACAGCCTTGGAAAAAGCCAGAAACGATGACGAGGCGAACGCCGACAGCGGCTACTCGGTAACCACTAACGCCGACGATACGATCACCGTCTCGTTTGACGGCAGCTCCTGATTCGTCCGGCGTTTCAGAAAAAATCCACCCATCCCTTTGGCCGCCAGGTTCGTCGGCCCGGTGTTCGTTTGGGGAACGGCGCGGTTGGCCGGGGGCGCCGTTTTGCGCTACCATCACGCTGACTGTCATGCCCGGAAAGAAAACGCCGGATCAGGGACAGGCCATGAAGCCAAGGCCCCGGCGCGTCAAGCGAGGCGCGCGAATCCACGAAACAGCAAGCCACCGATAACTTTCCATGTCAGTGTTTGTGCCTAAGTCGTCGGTTGAAGGAATAGTCTGGCCCAGCCTGCCGGGACGAAGGGTGACGGCGATTCTGGCCATTCTGTTCCAACTCGAGCATAGCCAGTGGTGGCCGTCCGAGAAAATCCGTGGCCTGCAGTTCCGGCAGTTGGGTCGCCTGCTCGTCCATGCCTACCGCACCGTGCCGTTCTACCGGGAGCGGCTGCGAAAAGCCGGACTTACGGCGAAAGCTCCGCTCACGCCCGAGCAATGGGCGGGGATTCCATTGCTCCAACGCCAGGATATCCAGGCCGCCGGTCCGGCGCTGCACAGCACCCGAGTCCCGGACGGCCATGGCAAAGTATCGACGATCTTCACATCCGGTTCGACGGGAAAGCCGATCGGTTCGCTGCGTACGGAGCTAACGGGTCTGTTTTGGGAATCCTTCACCCTGCGCGACCATTTATGGCACCGCCGTGATCCGACCCAAAAACTCGCCGCCATCCGCAGCGCCAAGGAGGGCGTCTCTCCCTATCCCGATGGATCCGTCGGCAGGTGGGGATTCGGCAGCGACGCGATCTTCAACGCCGCCCCGGCTATCTCTCTCAACATCAACTGTACGGTGGAACAACAGGTCGAATGGCTGCAACGGCAGAATCCGGCATATCTTCTGACCTTTCCGAGCAACGTTCTGCGTCTGGCCAACCATTGCCTTGAGAAGGGGATCAAGCTTCGGAATTTACGTCAAGTCCAGGCCATCTCGGAGGTTCTCGGCGCCGAGATCAGAGCCGCCTGCCGCCAAGCCTGGGGGGTGCCGGTGATTGATCTCTACAGCTCACGGGAAGTGGGCTACATGGCCCTGCAGTGCCCCGATCATGAGCACCATCATGTCCAGGCCGAGGGGGTTCTGGTGGAGATCGTCGACGACCGGGGGCGCGCCTGTGCTCCCGGCGAGGTCGGCAAGGTTGTCGTCACCCCGCTGCACAACTTCGCCATGCCGTTGCTCCGCTACGAAATCGGCGACTACGCGGAAGTCGGCGAAAGCTGTTCGTGCGGACGGGGGTTGCCGGTGCTGCGCCGTATACTGGGACGGGTCCAGAACATGGTGGTCCTGCCTTCCGGGGAGAGGCATTGGACCCTGCTGAGCAGCGAGAATATCGGCGCATTTCTCGATATTGCCCCGATCAGGCAATACCAGTTTGTACAAAAGAACCTGCAATCCATTGAATCCAGGCTCGTCGTCGAACGCGACCTGACGCCGGAAGAGGAGGACCGTCTGCGGAAGTGGATCGTCAACAAGCTCGGCCACCCGTTCGAGGTCACCTTCACTTATCACGAGGAGATCGCCAGATCCGCCTCCGGCAAATATCAGGACTTCATTTCCGAGGTGGAAACCTGACCATCTCCCGCCGCCGGCGTTGCTGTCACTAGTACACCCCTGCGGGATTCCTGACCCCATACGACGGGCTTCCGAGTTTCCCGGCTAGGCGCGTGGCGCGCCGTGATGTCAATCCATCACAAGCGCCTCGCAACGCAGTCCGGGAAGCTCGGAAGCCCGCCCTCCGGATCGCTTTTCCCGCTCTCCCGGGGCGTCACGAACGCTTGACGATGCACCCAGCATCGCCGGCGCGTCCGCTCCTACCGGGAGAGCGGGAAAAGCGATCGTATGGGGTCAGGAATCCCGCCGGGGCGTACTAGTCCGCGTTCTCGGAGCGTTCGCGGTAGTGGGCCCACGCTTCCGTGCCGCCCCGGTTATCCAGGAAATTGATGAGGGCGGATATCGGCTTGCGATCGAATTTGCTGTTGGATTCCCCCAAAAGAATCCTCGAGACCTTCTCAAAAGTCATGGCGCCGCGATAAGCGCGCGGGCTGATCATGCCGACGAAGGCGTTGGCGACGGCGAGGACACGCGCCGGTAGAATGATTTCCTCCCCGTGCAGATTCAACGGCCCGGTGCCGTCCCATTTCTCGCCCATTTGCTCAATGGTATCGACGACCGGCCCGTTGAAGGGCACGCTTCTCAGGAGATCGGCGCTGACCAAATAGCTGTTGGCGAGCATGTCGCGTTCCTCGGGCAAAAGATTGCCTGTCTTCGTCAACAATTCCGGCGGCACGAAGATTTTTCCGAGATACATCAGACTGCCGGCGATTTCGGCCGTCTTGCCGACGAGTTCCGGCGTGTTCATTTCCCCGGCAATGGCGAGGGAGACCTCGGCGACGCGCGTCGAGTGGTGGGCCGAGAAGGGATCTCGCCGGTCGATGACGCTGAGCAGGGTGTTGATGAGTTGCTTCAGCATCTGTTCGCTGCGCCGGCGTTCACGGGTCAACTCGGTGATATCGTCAAGGATCATCAGCACGCCGGGCGGATGATCCCGGTCGCCGCGCAGAGGAATATGATCGGATTTGATGATTTGCAGGTCTTCTTCCTCGCCTTCGTCGCCGAGAGTAGTAATGTGGGCTTGCCGTTCCTTGTCGGTATCGTCGGAATCGGCGAAATTCCTCAAGATGCGGTCGTTGATATCGGCGAAGACCTTGGCCTTGATGGGACCAATGACGCTGGCCATGGTCTTGCCGAGCATGTCTTCGGCCGAAATCCCGGCTTCGGCGGCGGCGGGTTGATTGGCGAAGGTATAGGTGGTGGTGCCGTCGACAGCGGCGATGACGGTGGGCTGGCTGTTGGTGACCAGGCGCATGAACTTGGACATGTTCTCGAAGCGCTCGGCGGCGATGCGGGACTTTTCCAGCGCCGCCGTCGCCCGCAGGGAACTGCCGTGGCGCCACACCGCGACGATGGTGACGCCAATGCCGCCGATGACCAGCAAGGCCACGGTGAGGATGGTTGTCAGCCGGGATTCGGTATCGGCGAGGGCCTCCGCCCGCGAGATTTTGCGGACCAGCAGCCAAGGCAGATTGGCGATCGGCCTGGAGGTTACGAGCACTTCCTCGCCCGCATAATCCTGTTTTATGGCAAAGCCGCCGGGGGTGGCCAGCGCGAACGAAGCCGCCAGATCCGGCGTGTCGAGCGCCAGGGAGCGTTTCAGCGGCGGCGTGCCGTCGGCCAGCGGCGAAAGGTATTCCACCATATTGGAAGCGGACCGGACAAGGTAGGTCTCGGTTGTCGCTTCGGTTTCTCCCGGTTGTTCGAGGCGATCGAAAAGCTCCTTGCCGATGATTCGCATGCCGACCACGGCGCCGATGCCTTCGGTGCCTTCGCTTTCGTCCTGGACGGCGAATACCGGCAAGGAGAAGCCCATGGTCGGCAAGTTGCTGGCGCCCATGTAGATATCGATCATCGCCGGTTCGCCGGACAGGGCCTTGGCAACCGCCTTGCGGATTTTTCCGCTCACCGGCGGCATTCCGGGGGTGCCGACCAGGGAGCGGCCGCCGGCATCGACAAGGCCAATTCCCGCGACACCGACCCTTTCGATGTTGGCGGCGACTTCGCCGGCCGCCGCCGGCGGCTTGAAGCCGGTACGATCGGCCGTCGCAACCAACAGATTGCGCAGGTAGCTGGCCTGAGCCGGTTCGTCGGTTACATCCGAGCGGTCCCCCTCGGCCATGGCCAATTCGGTCATGTAGAGCTGAAGCGAGGCGTTTTCGGTCAACTCGCGCATGATGGCGAAGTTCTGCTCCACCCACTCGTTGACGGCCGCCGAGCGGCTATCGGCGACGATACCCAGGCGGACTTGCCATGCCTGCAAGTCTCGTTGACGCTCCTGGCCAATGAAATAGAAAGTGAAAGCAATCGCCGCCACGGCCGCCGCCAGCATGGCGGCGCCGATGCCGACGGCCATCCAGTTCGTGCGTCCGCTGATTTTTGCTTCCGGTTCGGCTTGATCGGCCATGGCGCCCTCCCCTGTGGCCTGATGGCTGTTCTTGTTTAGCAGCAGTTGCTTGGATCATCCCACTGAAAATTACCCTATTCCGTAAACCCCTGGAATGCGGCGGCGGCAACGCAGGCAAAGGAGGCTTGAATTGAAAAAGCCCACTTTCATAAATTGTTACGGCATCGCGTGGGGGACGCAAGGACGAATCTCGCGGCCGCGGGCAACGTCATTTTTCAACACAGAAGAACACAGAATAAGCCGATAAGGCACAGAGATCACAGAGAGCCATTAAATCGACTCTGGCTCCATTTCTCGATATAGGAATTTAAATGCGTATAGTGTCCTCCAACTGCAATGCGCGGCAATGGAATTCGAACCGCAATACGCATATCGATCATGTTCCTACAAATGCTTCCGAACCTTGGTGGCTATGGCGTCCGGCGCGATTCCGTGTGGGAAGTAAGTGATGATTTTCCCATCGGGGCCCATCAGGTAGATGAAGGCCTGGTGGTCTATGAGGTAGTCGTCCTCGTCGCTGGCTTTTGCATAGTACAAACGGTAAATCTTCGCCACCGCCGCAACCTGTTCGGAACTGCCGGTCAACCCGATCATTCTCGGATGGAAGTTCTCCATGAACGATTTCAGCACCTTGGGCGTATCCCGTTC
>DUZD01000178.1 GCA_013349695.1 Rhodospirillaceae bacterium | reverse complement strand
GGACGCAGGCCTACAAGCGCGGCAAGCCCCTTGGCCCGTTGATGAAATCCGGACCCGTGCATAACCGCCGCGGCACCACCGTAAGGTTTCATCCCGACCCGGAAATCTTCGGCCCGCGCGCCCGTTTCCGTCCCGCCCAGCTTTACCGCATGGCCTGCTCCAAGGCGTACCTGTTCCGAGGCGTGGAAATCCGCTGGTCCTGCGACGCCGCCCTGCTCAAGAGCGGCGACACGACGCCGGAAACGGCGGCATTGCACTTCCCCGGCGGGCTCGCCGATTATCTGGCGACGACGCTGGCCGACCGCCAGAGCCTGACCGCCGGCTCTTTTTCCGGCGCCGCCAAATTGAATAACGGCGCCGGCAGGGTGGAATGGGCGGCGGACTGGCCGGCCGATGAAGAAAGCCTCTTCGATTCCTACTGCAATACCGTGCCGACGCCGCAGGGCGGCACCCACGAGACCGGCTTCAAGGCGGCCCTGACCAAGGGATTGAAGGCTTATGCCGAGCTGGTGGGCAACAAGCAGGCGGCGAAAATCACCGCCGAGGACGCCGCCGGCGGCGCCTGCGTCATGCTGTCGGTGTTCATCGAGAACCCCCAGTTCCAGAGCCAGACCAAGGACAAGCTGACGACGCCCGAGGCCGCCCGCCTGATCGAGGCCTGCGTCGGCGACCATTTCGATCACTGGCTGTCGGGAGACCCGGAAACCGCCGGGATACTGCTCGAACGCGTCATCGAACGCGCCGAGGAACGCCTGCGCCGAAGAAAAGCGCGCCAAGGCAAGCGGGCGGCGGCCAGGCGGCTACGACTGCCCGGCAAACTGACCGATTGCACCCGCGCCGTCGGCACCGAGCTGTTTCTGGTCGAGGGCGATTCCGCCGGCGGCTCGGCGAAGCAGGCGCGCGACCGCGAGACCCAGGCCGTGCTGCCTTTGCGCGGAAAGATACTCAATGTCGCCAGCGCCTCGGCCGACAAGCTCAATTCCAATCAGGAACTGCGCGATCTGATCGAGGCCCTGGGCTGCGGCACGCGAGATCGTTACGACGATGAACAGCTCCGCTACGGGCGGGTCATCATCATGACCGACGCCGACGTCGACGGCGCCCATATCGCTTCCCTGCTGATGACATTCTTTTATATGGAAATGCGCCAACTCATCGAAAACGATCATCTTTATATCGCCTTGCCGCCCCTTTACCGGATCACCCAGGGGGGCAGGTCCTTGTACGCCCGCGACGAGGCCCACAAGGATGAACTCCTGAAATCCGCCTTCGGCGGCAAGGGCAAGATCGAAATCAGCCGCTTTAAGGGACTCGGTGAAATGCCCTCTTCGCAGCTCCGGGAAACGACCATGGACCCGGCCAGCCGGACGCTACTCCGCGTCACCGTGCCCGAGAGCGACAACGCCGAGACGGCGGAAGAGGCCAAGGACACCGCCAAACTGGTGGATTCCCTGATGGGCCGCAAACCGGAACTTCGCCTGGCCTACATCCAGGAGCACGCGCCGTTTGTCGAGGATGTCGACGTTTAGAGTATTTCAAGCTTAGTCGGTACCGGCCGGTTTTTTTGCAACATAATTAATTCGGTAACAGCATACTAATTTCTTGCCTTCTCGCGCCGGCGCGTTAGGTTTGCCCGATGGCGAGACTGGCGCGTGTTGTCGTTCCCGGCATTCCCCACCACGTCAACCAGCGGGGGAACCGCCGGCAAACGACGTTCTTCAACGACGGCGACTACCAAGCCTATCGGGACCTGATGGCGGAGCGGTGCGCTCGCCACGACGTCGAGATTTGGGCTTACTGCCTGATGCCCAACCACGTGCACCTGATCGCCGTGCCCGCTTCCGAGGACGGGCTGAGACGGGCGATCGGCGAGGCGCACCGCCGTTACACCCGGCGGATCAATGCCCGCGCGGAGTTGTTGGGACACCTGTGGCAGGGACGCTTTACCTCCTTCCCCATGGACGAGGCGCACCTGCTCATGGCCGCCCGCTATGTGGAACTCAATCCGGTGCTGGCGGGTCTCGCGAAGACCGCCGGGAACTGGCCGTGGAGCAGCGCCGCCGCCCACCTCAAGGGGGCCGACGACGGTCTCGTCAGAGTCGGGTCCCTGCTTGAACGGGTCGAGGATTGGCGGGCCTTCCTCGACGGAGGTCTCGGCGACGGCGAAGCCGAGACGGTGCGCCGCCACGCCCACACCGGACGGCCCCTCGGCGACGCCGACTTCGTGGCCGGTCTCGAGAAGAAATTGAAGCGCCCTCTCGGTCCCCGCAAAAGGGGCCGCAAGCCGAAAACCAAGCCCGGAAAATAGTATGCTGTCACCGAATTTAGGGCATTGCCTACGGAAACAGCGGCGCTTGCTCAAGACCCGCCGTTTCCGCCAACCCGCACATGACGTTCATGTTCTGCACCGCTTGGCCAGAGGCCCCTTTCACCAGGTTGTCGATGACCGAAAGGACGATCGCCCGGCCGGTTAAGCGGTCGGCGAAGACGCCGATCAGGCAGCCGTTCGAGCCGCGCACGTGGCGCGTCGACGGCGCCTCGCCGGCCGCCACCACGCGGATGAAGGGCTCGCCAGAGTAGCGCCTTCGTAGCGCCGCCCCGAGATCGTCCGCCGCCGCCCCTGGCGCCAGCCTGACGTAGATGGTGGCGAGAATCCCCCTGTTCATCGGCACCAGATGCGGCGTGAAGCTGACCGTGACCGGCCCGCCGCCGGCGGCTCCCGAGAGTTCCTGTTCGATCTCCGGCGTGTGCCGGTGCGCCGCCACGCCGTAAGCCTGGACGCCCTCGGCGACCTCGGCGTAAAGGGCGGACTCCTTGGCCGCCCGTCCGGCCCCGCTGACGCCGGATTTGGCGTCGATGACGATCTCTCGGGCGTCGATCAATCCGGCCTCGAGCAAAGGGATGAGCGGCAGCAAGGCCGCCGTCGGGTAACAGCCCGGATTGGCGACGAGCCTGGCCTTGGAAACGGCGTCGCGGGCCACTTCGGTGAGACCGTAGACGGCCTCTTTCAGCAGTTCCGGCGCCCGGTGCGCCTGGCCGTACCAGCGGCCGTAAAGGCTGGCGTCGGCGAAGCGGAAATCGGCGGAGAGATCGATTACTTTCAGGTGTCGCGGCAGTCCGGCGACGACGTCCTGCGCGGTCCCGTGCGGCAGGCAGCAAAAGGCCACCTCGGCGGCGTCCCAATCGGCGGCGTCGATGGACACCAGGTCCGGCAGCCCGGCACCGGCCAGATGCGGAAACACCTCGCCCAACCGCCGGCCCACCTTGCGGCCGGCGGTCAGCGCGGTGATTTCCGCTTGCGGATGGCGGACGAGGAGCCGCGCCAACTCGGCGCCGGTGTAGCCGCTGGCGCCGAGGATGGCGACCGCGACTTTTTTTTCGCTGGCGTTCATTTCGCAACCTCTCCCCCGGCAAATACGAAAAGGGCGTCCCGCGAGGAACGCCCCATCATAAGGCAAAAACAAATCCTTGCGGCGCTTAGCCAGAATTTCTCAAACTACGGGGTGCATCGGGGCCGAAAATCTGGGATAACGATGGCGAATCAAACCATTACCAAAGTCTCCGAGATTCCCGGATGTAAACAGAGTGTACACCGGCGCTGTTCGAATTTGAACCCGCCGATCACAAGAAAGTGGTGGCCGGGTTCGATTGCCAACCATTTGGCATGGGCCAAAGTGCCAACCATTTGGCATGGGCCAAAGTGCCAACCATTTGGCATGGGCCAAAATAGCCTACGTGCTACTCAACGAGTTGCGCCGGATCGCGCTCGACCACACCCGGTTTGCCGACGCTACCCGCGGCACCATCCGCTTGAAGCTGCTCAAGATCGGCGCCCTGGTGATTTCACGCATGCCGTGGCAGCGCCAGCGGAAGCTGGCGATGGTTTCCGCAAGGAGGTCGAGGAACAGACGGCGGTCGCCGTCGCCCAGGAAAACGTCCTCACTGGCGTTGCCGCGAGCCGTCTGATGATAGACGGCGCCGGGATATTCGATGCGCAAGGGCCGCGCCATGGGGGAAGCAAAGAGGGCGGTGGACGGAAATTCAATATTCAAGACCCCATACGCTTCAAGTATCAACTAAACCTTGCTTCGCAGCCAATGCAAGGCTTCCTCGGCGGTCTCGACGATCTCGCCCGGTTCCAGGATCGGACGTTGGATGAGGACAATCCGAACGCCTTCCTCGCCGGCGGCGATGATTTTTGCCTCGGTCGCCTTGCCGCCGCTTTGCCTGCACACCAGGGTATCGATCCGGTGTTCCGTGAGCAACTGGCTCTCATCCGCCAGAGTCAGGGGCGGGCGGCCCGTGACGAGGGTATAATTGGCAAGCGGCAAGGGTGAAAAGGGTTGCCTGAACAGGCGAACCAGGAACCAGACGCCGGTGACGCCGGAAAAGGCTTCGATGCCCTCGGGTCCAATGGTCAGGAAGGCCCGGCGCGACAGACGGGGCAGAACTTCGGCGGCGCCCGTCAAGTCGTCCACCTCGACCCAGCGGCTTGCCGGCGGCAGCCGCCAGGGCGGGCGGATCAACATCAGTCTCGGCACCTCGGCGCGAAGGCAGGCGGCGTAGGCATTGGCGGAAATGACCTCGGCAAAGGGATGGGTCGCGTCGATGACCATGTCGACGGCCTCTTGGCGGAGATAGTCGACCAGCGCCTGGATGTCCTTGAGGCCGCCCGTGCGAACCCGGCCAGGAAATTCCGGCATCGGTTCGAGGCGCTCGACAAGAGAAGTGACGGCCTCCACTTCGCCGGCGAAAGAGTCGACCACCAGCCCGGCCAGCTTCCTAGCCTCCGCCGTCCCTCCCAGGATTAACAGGCGCTTAGCCATGGCCGTGATTTTCGCCCCTCGTGCGTTACTTTAAACTGCCGAGATTCCCGCAAGATTCCGGCAAAGGTCATGCCGACGGCGTTTGCTCTCTTGATGGCGAACGTGGAGACGTTATCATCAATCATGGCGCGGCGTTTCGTCTTCTTGCGAAGCGGGTGGCGGCGGGGAAGGCCATGGCGATGAATGAACACCCGCGGGAGGTACTCTGAGTAATGGCCGGGCAACCTTTCTGGCGGCTGAAATCGCTTGCCGAAATGTCGGTGGAAGAATGGGAATCCCTTTGCGACGGCTGCGCCAAGTGCTGCCTGGAAAAGCTCGAGGACATCGATACCGGCAAGGTCGTTTACACCAACGTCGCCTGCCGTCTGCTTGACATCGGCAGCTGTCTTTGCACCGATTATGCCTGCCGCAAGCATCTCGTCGCCGATTGCGAACAGTTGACGGCGAAGAACATCCCGACGCTGAAATGGTTGCCCGACACCTGCGCCTATTTCCTGCTGGCCAATGGCAAGGACTTGCCGTGGTGGCATCCTCTGGTTTCCGGAGACCCGGAAACCGTGCACCGGGCGGGGATGTCCGTGCGCGGCCGCGCCGTGCCCGGAAACGCCGCCGGCGATCTGGAAAACCATGTCGTCAACTGGCCCGATCAGGGGGGGCAACCTTGACCGGCGATGCGCCCGTTGCCAGCGGTGTCTTCGCCGCCGTGCTGACGCCGCTGAAAGCAGACCTTTGCCCCGACCATCGCGCCTTCGCCCGCCATTGCCGCTGGCTTTTGGAGAATGGCTGCGACGGACTGGCGGTTCTGGGCACAACCGGCGAGGCCAATTCGTTCAGCCT
>DUZD01000247.1 GCA_013349695.1 Rhodospirillaceae bacterium | reverse complement strand
ACGGTCATCTGGACCGAAACTTCCTCAAGGGCCGTGACGGCGACCAGATCAACGCCGTCATGAGCGCCGTCGGCTACAACCTGCGCCTCATCCTCAAGTGGTTGAGGAAGCTTTTGCGCAAAATCATCGCCGCCATATGGGCCGCGATAACTCCTCGATCAGTGCTCAAACAGGCTTATTAACAGCGGACCAGGTAATCGGCCTTTCGCTCCCTGATTTTGGCGGCGATGTCTTTTTGGGTTCCCGTGGCGTCATGCTTGGAACCGCGCAAGGTCTTGCCGTCGATGGCGACCACGCCAGTAATCCGTTTCCGCAAACCGGCGACCCAGGAAGAGAAAGCCCTCTCAAGGGCTTGCGGGTCGAACAAACGGTAAATCTTGCGGAAGGTCCGCGCCTGGGGAATGCCGTCTTTGAAGGGAAGGAACTGCCTTGGCCAAGCAAGCTGTTCTTGCCCGAGCAACTCAATCTCATCAAAATCATCGGCCCGGCACGGCAGCCCCACAAGCGTCGTCAAAAGCACCTCGTCCAAAGGATTAAGTAACCATCCCCACCACCCGGTGGTCCTCTATCGCCTTGATATGATCCAGAAAATTTACAGTCATGGCCGGAACTCCTTTCCCGGCTATCGGAATCGATACTCCTTAACCTTCCATTAGCAATTTAAGATTTGGCCCTGCGAATTCGCGTAAAAGGCTTATCCCCTTGCGTCCGGCCGGATCGACATTTTGTGTTCTTATGGCTCGTTGCGGCTTTCCTCCCCTCCGCGTCCTTGGCGTTTAATCTTAACGCAATGGACGCGGAGGAAAAGGAGGCGTGATGAGCTCCGGTAAGCCTCGGGATATTGTGGCACCGGACGCAAGGGGATAAGCCTTTCGCGTAAAAACCCTTGCGGATTTACGGGCACCGGCAATCCGCTAATGGCCTGCTATTGCGGCGGTTTGGCTTCGCTGAAAACTTTGAGATCGAGCTTGGCCATCAGTTCGAGCAGCGTGTAAAAGGCGATGGCGACGTCGGTTTCGGCCGAAGTGGCGTCGCTGCTGGCGTTCCAGAGCGCCGTTTCGCCGCTGAGAACGTCAAGCAGCGAGCGCCGTCCCAGTTTCCGCTCCTTGCGCGCGAACTCCAGGAATTCGAAGGCGATATTGGCCTGGTTGCGCAGGATTTCGGCGTTTTCCTTGGCCGTTTTCAGGTTCTCCCAGGAGTTGCGCGTCTGTTCCTCGATCTGGTCGTGGGTGTCGGCAAGCCGTTTGTTCATCGCCGCCAAATCCCCCCGCGTGGCGCGCAGGGTGTTGATCGCCGTCAGGCCAAGGTTGAAATTTAATGGAAATTTGAGCTGGAACTTGCCCAGCATCTCGCGTTTGGTACCGCTGGTCCCATCGACGTTCTTTTTGAGTTTCCACTCGCCGACGGCGTCGAAAGTCGGGAAAAAATCCCTCGCCCTCGACGTTCTCACGTTTTCCCTGGCGATATCTCTCTCCACGCGGGTCGGCGTGCGGCTCTGCACACGGCTCTGCACGCGGCTCAACACGCCGGCGCCTCTGAGTTGCAGATTGTCCTCCAAGGCGGTCTGCACCGCCACCTCCTTGGACATCGGCAGCAGGCCGACCGGAAGAGAAGGCCGGACCAACTCCTCGGGATCGCCGGGGTCTTTCAGAAACACCGCCCGGTAACGGTTCACCGCCACTTGCAAAGCCCCCTCGTCGCGAACCCGGCGCGCCTCCGCCCCCGCCAGCTGCACCTTCGCCTGCAAAACGTCGGTGACCAAACCGGCGCCCCGCTCGACCATGGCGTTCTCCAGTTCCGCCTGCTTCTTGATGTTGCTTTCCGCCTGTCGCGAAAAGGCCAGAACGTCCACCGCCCGCTTGACGTTCAAGTAGGCCTTCGCCCCTTGCAGTAAAATGTCTTGACGCTGCGCCGCCAAAAATACCTGGGACCCCTCCACTCTAAGCTGGGCTATGCGCACGGCGGAATTGATGACGCCGAAGTCCCACAGGCGCTGGGTGAGCGTCAAGTCCAATTCCTTTCTCATCAAGGGTTTGCCATCGGCCTTGGGCTTCCACTGCGCTTCGCGCCCGAAATCGGCGCTAATGTCCAAGGTCGGATACCAGCGGCCGACCTCCACCCGCGCCCGTTCGCGGTGAGCGAAAAGTTCGTCCTCGGCCGCCTTGACTTGGTTGTGGGTTTCGACAAGTTCGGGCAGAATCTCGTCCAGGGTGCCCGCCCGCGCCGGCGGCCCGCCAAGGCATAGGGCGGCTGCCATGAGAAAACTGAGCCCCACCGCCACCTCTAGGCGTTGCCCATGCGACATGCAATATGTCTTTCTAAACTTAAAATATACTACATATGGAAGTAAAATCGACGTAACGCACCATTTGTACTCAAGGGAGCGAAAGGTTGATACCACAAATCTTTCCCCTCTATCAACTTGCGATGCTTCGGTTAATTTTCCATAAACGGAACGTCATTGTCCACCATGGACAAATGGATTTTATCCCCAATAGATGGACTTTATCCACCGTCCGGCGATGCCGTAAAAGCCATTTCGCGCGGTTCGCCGCTCGAACAAGCCGTTCCGGCCGGCCTCGCCGTCAACACCGGCAACGGCCACATCCAAGGGGTCGCCTATTACTCCGGATGCCTCGGTCCCGTGTCTTTTCGACGCCATCGACCGCCGCGTTCAAAGATCAGGAAGCGCGGCGTTTCCTCGATCCGGCGGTGGTCCTTGAAAGCGGCGGCGAAAAATGGACCATTATCAATGCGAACGCGCCTCGCCGCGCCGCTTCCTTTTGGCATTCCTCGTAGGCTTTGCGCAGTTCGCCTACCTTGTCTTCCAGGCGGCCGATCTCGGATTTGGTCTTGTTGATTTCCGTTTTCGTGGATTCGATTCCGGCTTTGGCGTCGGCGATTTCGCCCTTGTAGGAGTCGACCAGGGCCTTCAATTCATCGCGGCGGGCGCTTAATTTAGCCAACTCTCCTTCATATTTCTCGATCAGGGCATCGTACTTGTTGCGCATCTGCTCACCTTGGGCCGTGTGATCGCGGTCGTATATTTGCCGCGTCCCCTTGAGAGAGTTCAAGAGCCCCAGCTTTTGCGACCAGGCCTTGTCGGCGGCTTTGTATGTGCTGCTGGCGATCTTTAACTTTTTGGCGGCATTGCGTAATTTATCCTGAAGGGCGGCCAGGTTACCCTGCAAATCCTTCAGGGCGTCCGTCTTCGCCGCCAACTCTTTTTCGGCGGCCTGGAGCTGCTTGAGAAGATCGGAGCAATCCTTCTTTTTCTTCGGTTTCGGGGTGGCGCCTTGCGGTTTTACGTGGTCGAATTCCCACTCCTTGAGCTTGATGGGGCAGTATGATTTCTCCAACCCCTTGACCTTCTCCAGGAAGGCTTTGAACTTGGCGAAGTTGGCCACCTTCGTCTTGTAAATTTGGCGGGCTCTCTTGGTGGCGGCTTCCAACTTCCTCCTGTTAACGCCGGCGACGGTGTCGGAGTCGACCTCTTTGGTCCACTCCTCCGTTTCCACCACGGGGCCTTTCGTTGAGAAATGAATACCCTTATAGGGCTTCCACTTTCCCCCCTCGCAGACCAGCATGTTAAAATACCGGGCGTTGATGTAGTAGACGGGCATCTTGATGGTAATCGAGCTTATACCCATGGTGTGGAAGCCGGCCAGGGCGTCCGGGTCCTTGAACAGGTCACCGGAATTGGCGAAATTTTCACTGAAAAGGTAGCCTGCCAGTTCTATGGCCGCGACGGCGACCCCGCCGGTCACCAGACCGCCGGCTATGCCAATGGCCGCCGTCAGCTTGCCGACGGCGTTGCGCATTTCGGCAAAAGCTTGGGTCGTCCCGGCTCGCGTGGCTCTGGCGACAGCGTTGTGTTCCTCCACCTCCAAAGTCGGGAAACCGGCGGCAATGGGCAGGTTCTCTAGGGGCTCGGTGATCAGGGAGAGGATGCGGTAGTCGCATTCCTCGCAATCGTCCTTCTCCTCCTCGCCGTCATCCGTCGTCGTGTGAAAGCCCTCCGGCGGCGGTTTTTTGGGTGGCTGGGGCAGCACCAGCTTTTTCTTCTTCGGCGGCGTCGTCACCACAAAACCGCCAAGGCGCTTGATCTGGTCGCTCAGCCCTCCCCAGTCCTGTTTTCGGCGCGACCCTCCGTAAGACTCCGGGACTTCCTCGTATCCGAGGTTTTCCTTGGCACGGGTTTCTGAACCCTTACGAGCTTTGTCCGCTTCGATGGCATGATTTGGCCTGGGAACGCTATGTGGTCCGCCGCAGGGTTGCTCTGGGACCGTTGTGGTTGTCGGCGGTGGAGGACTGGTTGCCGGGCCGCTCTCGCCATCGGATGTCGTCGGGGACGGCGGAACGGGAACGTCGATGGTCTCGGTGGGGCCCGGGGTCGAGCACTCTCGGGTGTCGCCGCCAACACCCGGCTCGTAGCAGGTCGTGCAGGTCGTCTTCGTCGCCGCGTCGTAAGTCGTCGTGCAGACCGGCGCCGAGAACGCCGGCGGCGCAAAAACCAACAGCGTCGCCAGCGTGACGATAGCCAATATGGCAACTCGCCGGTAATGATCCACGTTCACCTCCCAGCCAAGTATCGTGAGCGTCGGCAGCGCTCAGGTGAATGCCTGTTTTCCAGATAATCTTCAAACCCGTGGGCGACAATGCCCAAATACCACCGCCACTGAAAAAATTTTGCTTTCGCGGCACCGCCGCCGCCGCAATATGACCCCACTGCTCGGCGGCCTCATCTTAGCTAGACCCCGTACCTCGCGGGCCGTAAAATGGAGCCAATGCGCTCGTTCGCTTTTTACGTCGGGGCTGCCTTCGCCGAAATTGCCGGCTGCTTTGCTTTTTGGGCATGGCTGCGGCTGGGGAAGAGCGTATTTTGGCTATTGCCGGGCCTCGTCCTGCTCGTCTTATTTGCATTACTGCTAACCCGCGTTGATGCGCTTTTTGCCGGTCGGGCCTACGCCGCTTACGGCGGTATTTATATCGTCGCCTCGCTTTTGTGGCTGTGGACCGTCGAAGGCGTTCAGCCTGACAGATGGGACCTTATAGGGGCGCTCGTATGTTTGATCGGCGCCGGAATTATCTTCCTGGGGCCAAGGCCGGCTTAAATAACCAAACGACGGCTCGAATAGCCTATTTCCGCTTCCGATGCGGGGGGCCGCCGCCGCCCAACGCAATCGCAATGTACCAAAATTGCGATTGTTATCATGTCTATGTGGTCAGGACTTGCATGGCCATATTCCTTTTCATCGGCCATGCGCAGGGGAAGTCCACGGAAAAAATGTGGTAATGCAAGACGTGAGATCATTGCTCGCGAGTTGGCTTATCCACCACCAATGATGAGAGTCGACCCTCTGTTTTTAGAGTATGGAGCATAGCTATCGCGCTTGGCGCTGGATTCATCCTCAACCCAACTGCCGCGACTTCAAGAATAAATGCCACTTTCGCATAACCATGAGTATTTTGATCCGCGCATTGCTCCTTAATCAGCTCGCAATTGACGGAAGGTAGCCTGAAAGCAAACCGCTGAGAATCAGCGGCATGTGACCAGTGGCGAACTGCCATGGGGGAAGCATAGAGAGCGCGGAGCGCCGCTAAACTTTTCTCCGTGAACTCAGTGCCGTCTCTGTGCGCTCTGTGTTGAAAAACAACATCTGCCCCGCCGAAGCCGTGCCGGAAGAAAAAGGT
>DUZD01000170.1 GCA_013349695.1 Rhodospirillaceae bacterium | reverse complement strand
GCCGCTACGACGGACTGACCGCCATTGAAGTGGCGGGCGCTCCTCACGATTGCTTGCGCCTGCTTTACGACGGCGGCGACAAGCTGTTCCTGCCGGTGGAGAACATCGAGCTGGTCAGCCGCTACGGCTCGGAGCAGGCCGGCGTCGCCCTCGACCGCCTGGGCAGCGCCGCCTGGCAGGCGCGAAAAGCGAAAATGAAACAGCGCCTCCGCGACATGGCCGAGGAACTGATCAAGGTGGCGGCGGCGCGGGCGTTGAAGACGGTCGGCAAGGCGGCGCCCGCCGACGGCCTCTTTGACGAGTTCTGCTCCCGCTTTCCCTACACCGAGACCGAAGACCAACGCCGCGCCATCGACGACGTCCTTGCCGACATGGGTGGCGGCTCGCCGGCGGACCGGCTGATTTGCGGCGACGTCGGCTTCGGCAAGACCGAAGTCGCCTTGCGTGCCGCCTTCGTCATTGCGCTGGAGGGCCGGCAGGTGGCGGTGGTGGTGCCGACGACGCTGTTATGCCGGCAGCACTATCAGACCTTTTGCCAGCGCTTCGCCGACTACCCGGTCCGTATCGAACAGCTTTCGCGCCTGGTGGCGGGCAAAAAGACCAAGGAGGTCAAGGCGGGACTGAAGGACGGCACCGTCGATATCGTCATCGGCACCCACGCCCTGTTGAGCGGCGCTATTCGCTTCCGCGACTTGGCGCTTCTGGTCATCGACGAGGAGCAGCACTTCGGCGTCGCCGATAAGGAAAAACTCAAGAAACTCAAGGCCGATATCCACGTCATGACGCTGACGGCGACGCCCATTCCGAGGACCCTGCAGCTGGCCCTTGCAGGCGTCAGGGAGATGAGTTTGATCGCCACCCCTCCCGTCGATCGGCTGGCGGTGCGGACCTTCGTCCTTCCCTTCGATCCGGTGGTCGTCCGCGAGGCGATCAGGCGCGAACGCTACCGGGGCGGGCAGACGTTTTACGTTTGTCCGCGCATCGAGGATCTCAAGAGGGTGGAGCGGCAACTCAAGGATCTGGTTCCCGAAATCAAGGTCGTCACCGCCCACGGCCGGATGCCGGCGCGTAAGCTGGAAACGGCGGTCGCCGCTTTCTACGCCGGCGCCCGCGATCTGTTGCTGTCCACCAACATCATCGAATCCGGGCTCGATTTGCCGACCGTCAACACCATCGTCATTCACCGCGCCGACATGTTCGGATTGTCTCAGCTTTATCAGCTGCGCGGCCGGGTCGGGCGCTCGAAGGTCAGGGCCTATGCCTATCTGACCTTGCCGCCGCGCCAGAAAATTTCGGCGGCGGCGGAAAAGCGCCTGGAGGTGATGCAGGCCCTGGACAGCCTGGGCGCCGGCTTCTCGATCGCCAGCCATGACCTCGACATCCGCGGCGCCGGCAACCTTCTCGGCGGCGAACAGTCGGGACACATCCGCGAGGTCGGCGTCGAACTCTATCAGCACATGCTGGAAGAAGCGGTGGCCGAAGCCAGGGGAGCCGACGCCGGCGAGGCCGGGGACGAGGACTGGAGCCCGCGGATCAGCATCGGCATGCCGGTGTTGATTCCGGACTCCTTCGTCGCCGACCTCAACTTGCGCATGGAGCTTTACCGGCGCCTCGCCCGGATGCGGGAAAGCGACGAGATCGAAGCCTTCGCCGCCGAGATGATCGACCGCTTCGGGGCGCTGCCGGAGGCCGTCGAGAATTTGCTCAAGACGGTGGCCATCAAGGGCTTGTGCAAGGCCGCCGGCATCGACAAGGTGGAGGCGGGGCCGAAGGGCGCGGTGGTTTCCTTCCGGGGCGACGACTTCGCCAATCCCGAGGGCCTGGTCGCCTTCATCACCGCCCAGGCCGCGACGACCAAGCTGCGCCCCGACCACAAGCTGGTCTTCAGGCGCGCCTGGGAGGAAGCGGAAGTCAGGCTTTCCGGCGTCCAACGCCTGCTGCGCGACCTGGCGGCCATCGCCGCCGGGTAGGGATCAAGCGGCGTCTTCGGTTTCCTTCGCGGCATCGAGGATGCGGGCCAGGACCCGCGGTTCCTGGGCGCCGGAGATGGCCAGGGTATCGTTGAAGACAAAAGCCGGCACGCCGTTGATGCCAAGGCGGTGGGCGCGGGCGTTTTCCTCGTAGACCAAATCCATGTTCTCGTTGCTTTTCAGGTAGCCATGCAAGGCGGCGGCGTCGAAGCCGAGGCCGCCGCCGAGCGCCACCAGCACGTCGATCTCGCCGATGTCGTGGCCGTTGACGAAATAGTCGTGAAACAAGGCTTCGACGGCGTCGCCGGCCTTGCCGAAGGGAGCGGCGAAACGGACCAGGCGGTGGGCATTTACCGTGTTCGGGGTACGGCGGATCTTGTCGAACGCGAAACCGATCTCGACCGACTGCCCGGCCTCGGCGATGGCGCCGAAGACGCGACTCACCCGCGCCTCGCTACCGAACTTCTTGACCAGGTAGGCGGTGCGGTCGATGCCGCTGGCCGGTATTTCGGGATTGAGCAGAAAAGGCCGCCATAAGGGCGTGACCTTGATGTTGGGACGCAGATCAAAGGCCTGTTCCAGGCGCCGCTTGCCGATATAGCACCACGGACAGACAGGGTCGAAAACGATATCGATTCGGATACCGATGGCTGTTTCCACGTTTGCCGTTCAATCCAGTCTAATACGCGCCCTGGCGATAAGGCTATCGACGCTGTCGTTCGTTTCCAGCTCGGCCATGCTCACCTCGACATTGATGATGATCGGCTGGTAGACCTCGCAAAGGGCGAAGTCGGTGTAGCTGATTACGCCGGCGATCCGGTGCATGACGAGATCGGCCTCGTCCAAGGGGGTATCGGGCAAGGCGACACAGAAATCATGCTCTTTATAAAGCGCCGTCATGTCCTCGGTCCGCAGCATTCCGGAGATCCAGCGGAATAACTGTTGCACCAGATCATCGGCGGCTTCATCGCCAAACTGTCGGCGGATGCCGATGACATCGGGGATGGAGAAAAAAACCAACGTCAGGTGTTTCCGCCAGGCGCGCGAGGATTTGATAAGGCTCCTGAGATGGGCGCGCATGAATTCGAAGGTATAGCCGCCGGTCAACGCATCGACGATGGGTTGCCGCAAAGTCATGTCCATCGCCTGGCGGATTTGCCAGCGCCGCCGATGGCTGTTGATTTGGCTGGCCAGAACAAAACGCAATTGCGCCGGCGGCGGCGGCCGGTCGATGACGACGGTGGCGCCGTGGCCGTAGAGAGCGGTACGGTCCGGAAGCGCTACCGGCGGGGCCAGGAAAATCATCGGCAGGTTATAGAGCCGTGGGTTCTTGCGAAGCTGCAAACACATCTCCAGCATCGGCTCGCGGTCGATGTCCTCGTCCAAGGCGATGACCGAGGCATCGTAGAAACTTTCGGTGAGCGTCTTTTCGGCGGCGAGCAGATCGGGGTGGGCGGTGATCAGGGAATTTCCCTCGAACATCGTTCCGATCAGCTTTTCTTCTTCGCCGTCGGCGCCGGCGACGAAGATGTTATAAGGGTTGTCGCTTGGTTTCAGGTCGATGTGGTCCTCGACCTTGACTCCAAAACGGCCGGCCAATTTCGTTCGGCGGTGGACTTCCGCGACCATTGTCGAGAGTCGAAGCAGGGAGCGCAGGCGGGTGAAGAATTCATCGTAGTCGAGAGGGCAAAAAAATAAGTCGGCGGCGCCCGCTTGCAGGGCCCTCGCGAATAGCTCCGGCTGGCGGCCGGTGGCGACGGGAACCACCGGAACGTGCTCGCCAAGGTCGGCGGCCAGTTGAAAGCCGTCGAAATCCGGCGAAGCCAGGCCGACGACCGCCACGTCCGGCTGGCTCGTTCGCGCATGTTCGAGCGTTTCGGCGGCGTTGCCGCAGGTTTTGGCTGAAAAATTCCGCTCTTTCAATTGGGCGAGCAGCTCATCCAGCCATGGCGCGGCGGCGGCGGCGATCAATACATTGGCGAGACGGCTCATTTTTCTCCTCGGCCCCCCGTGCCGACGTCACTCCCTGGACTTACGGGGGATTATACGAAATTCAAGGACCTGCTCGCGCTGGCGCCAACAGGCCCCAAGACGAGCGGTTTGCCGCGTTTATGGCGGATGGGGAGAGTAGCCGGGATCGAACCTTTTCCATTTTCGCCAATGCCATGCTAAGTAATAATCAATCTATCCGGCGGACGCGAGCGAGAAAGAGCCGGACGTATCCGAGATACGAAGGTCGGCCGATATGGACGGAGATTGGATCATCGTGGTGGCGGTCGGCGTCGGTGCCGTCGTCCTCGGATACTTGCTCCTTTCGCTTGCTGCCGGAGTTTTCGTACACGCGTTGGCGACAGCAGTTGACCTATTCTCCTGGGCCGCCGAGGGCGGCTTCATCGGTGTGGCCCTTTACATTATCGTATGGGTCATCGCAATGCCGTTCATGGTCGTCGTTTGCATCGCCGGCGGAGTGATCCGGCTGCGGGCCGAATGGAGCGAGTGGATTGCTGGGGTGCCTCTGGTCGGTGGAGTGACCCGGCTATGGGCCGAATGGAGCAGCACAAGGCCAGGCAAGCCAGTCAATCCCACCAAGCCGCCCAATTTCTGAATATTCGAATATCTCGATTGGGCAAACCGGCGCGGCAAATAGGCCGATGACCAACCGGAAAGGACGTCATGACCCGGCGCGAACGAGGCCACGGCGCTCCGATCCGACCTGAAGATTTCACGCCAAGCCGAAAAGTACCAGGATGGCGCGCTTCAACCGAACCACATCCTCGTCGTCGAGGCGGCCGATCCGCTCCCCAAGCCTTCCCTTGGAAACCGTGGTGAGCTTGTCCACCATCAGCCGCGAGGTCAACCGCGGGCCGTTTCGCCCGCTCGGCATAACGGGGAGGCGGAACAGGGGAGCCTCTGTTTCGTCGGTGGTGAAGACGCAGACCGTGACCGAGGCGGTGGCGTCGAACCGATCGTCCTGGACGATAACGGCGGGACGCGGCTTGCCGGCATGGCCGGCGCCGGACACCGTCCACACCTCGCCGCGCTTCATGCCTCTCCCAAGCCGGAGACCGCATCGACGAAGTCCTGATCCTCATGGGCAAACTCGCTTTGCGCCACGGCGAGGGACTGGAGGTGGGCCTGGACGCGGAAGGCCGCCGTGCGGGTGTCGGGAACCCATATCTGGATTGGCCGCAGCCCGCGGGCGCGCACGCGCTCGCGATAGCTCCGGACCTTGTCGCGCGAGCCATGCTTTCTGTTCGTATTCGCCGTCATAGGCAAGCCTCCGATCTCGGTTACATGTAACCTAGTCTGGGCAAGGTCCGAATGAAAGGCCGTCGGACGTGGCCGTGCGGTCCGTATGGATGGAGAAGGTTCGACCCCGGTTCCTTTCGGGTTGGTGGCGGAGGTGGTGTCCGCCGAATTAATGTTTTTGGCTGTCCGAGTACGTCCATGTTGACCTTTGCCGAGTACAGGCAAGCGTACATCAAGTCGCACGAAGCGGGATGGCGGAACAGGAAGCACCGGCAACAGTGGCAAAACACCCTTGATACTTACGCCTTTCCCATTTTTGGTAGTCTGCCGGTGGACAAAATCGACACGGGCCTGGTCATGCAGGCCATCGAGCCGATCTGGACAACCAAAACCGAAACGGCATCGCGGCTTCGCGGGCGTATCGAGGCCGTACTCGGCTGGGCGAAAACTCGCGGCCATCGTTCAGGAGAAAACCCCGCCAGATGGCGGCGGCCCGAATCCACGCCTTTCGCACAATTTACCCGGATGGTTCTTGCAAAAACTCGGCTTAACCTGACATCCAAAACCCAAAACATGTTTCGCCTCTGCCCCGCCCGCTCCGGCGGGGCTTTTCTTTGCGATGGCCGGCGGTATATCGTCACG
>DUZD01000142.1 GCA_013349695.1 Rhodospirillaceae bacterium | reverse complement strand
GGACGGCGTTGCGCGGCGCTTGTGATGGATTGACATCACGGCGCGCCACGCGCCTAGCCGGGAAACTCGGAAGCCCGTCGTATGGGGTCAGGAATCCCGCCGGGGTGTACTAGTTAGATCCGACGAGCAAGGCAGCACGTAGCATATCTTGGACGATCAACCTATCAGCAGGCCATTCATGTTCCAGCAATCCAGACGCCCACAACTCCAGCACAGCAGCCTCGATCATCTCGGGCGTGATCTCTGTATCAGTACCGGCCTGTCCATCCCCATCTAGCATCGAATCACCGTCAGTCAAGTATATAAACGCGTTGAAATTCCTTTTTGCCGCCCATTTCGAGGCGATCCCGGTTATTTTTTCCCTTCCTCGGAATTTCTCCCCATCGCCTCCCCGTAGCCGCCGCCGCCAGGAGTTTCGATGATGAAAACGTCGCCGGCGGCGACCTCGGTTTTGTCGGTGGCGGCGAGAATCTCCACCGAGCCCCGAGCCCGTTCGATGGCGTTTCTTCCCGCCGCGCCGCCGCCGCCGCCAGCCATGCCGGGCGGGCCCCGCCGCCGCCGCCCGGAAAGGATCGCCGCCGTCATCGGCTCCAGGAAGCGGATGCGGCGGCGGACGCCGTTTCCTCCCCTGAACTTGCCGCCGCCGGCGGAGCCGCGGCGGATCGAAAACTCCTCGACCCGCACCGGATAGCGCCACTCCAGCACTTCCGGGTCGGTCAAGCGCGAGTTGGTCATATGGGTGTGGACCGCGTCGGCGCCGTCGAAGCCTGGCCCGGCGCCGGCGCCGCCGCAGATGGTTTCGTAGTACTGGTAATCGTCGTTGCCGAAGGTGAAATTGTTCATCGTGCCTTGGCTTGCCGCCATGACGCCAAGAGCCCCATAGAGGGCGTCGACGACGGCTTGGCTGGTCTCGACGTTGCCCGCGACCACCGCCGCCGGGTAGCAGGGATTGAGCATCGAGCCTTCGGGAACGATGACGCGGAGCGGCTTCAGGCAGCCGGCGTTCAGCGGGATGTCGTCGTCAACCAGGGTCCGGAACACATAGAGCACCGCCGCCCGGCAGACGGCGAAGGGGGCGTTGAAGTTGCCCGGCCGCTGGTCCGAGGTGCCGGTGAAGTCGATGATCGCCTGTCTGGCCTTCTTGTCGATGGCGATCTTGACCTTGATGGCGCCGCCGTCGTCCATCTCGTAGACGAAAGCGCCATCGTCGAGAAGGTCGACAACCCGGCGAACCGATTCCTCGGCGTTGTTCTGGACGTGCCCCATGTAGGCCCGGACCACGTCCAGGCCGTAGTGATCCACCATCCTCTTGAGTTCCCGCGCGCCTTTTTCGTTGGCGGCGATTTGCGCCCCGAGATCGGCGATGTTTTGCTCCGGGTTGCGCGCCGGCCAGCGCCCCGAACCGAGAAGTTCCCGGAGCTCGGTGTCGCGGAAACGACCGTTCTCGACCAGCAGGAAGTTGTCGATTAGCACGCCTTCCTCGTCGATCGAGGTGCTGTCGGGCGGCATCGAGCCAGGCGTTATGCCGCCGATGTCGGCGTGATGCCCGCGCGACCCGACAAAAAACAGCGGCTCTTCGCCAGCCTCGCCGAAGACCGGCGTAATCACGGTGACGTCGGGAAGATGGGTGCCGCCGTTATAGGGCGCGTTGAGGGCGTATACTTCACCCGGCTTCATGGTGCCGAGACGCTCGGCGATGACGGTTTCGACGCTTTCGCCCATGGAGCCCAGATGCACGGGGATGTGCGGCGCGTTGGCGACCAACTGGCCGCCCTGGTCGAAGACGGCGCAGGAAAAGTCCAGACGTTCCTTGATGTTCACCGAATGGGCGGTGTTGGCCAGGGTCGCTCCCATCTGTTCGGCGATGGACATGAACAGGTTGTTGAAGATTTCCAACATCACCGGATCGGCCTCGGCGCCGATCGCCGCCGCCGCCGGGCGCGGCAGGCGGCGGCCGAGGATAAGGTGTCCCAAGGCGGTCGCTTCGGCCCGCCAACCGGGCTCGACGACGGTGGTGGCGTGAGCGTCGACGATGATGGCCGGGCCATCGATGACGTCGGCGGGCGAAAGCGCCTGCCTGCCGTAAACGGGAGCCTGGTGCCAGGCGCCGCCGGAATAGACGCCGACGGTGTCCAGGGGTTGCGCTGGCGCGGCACCGGCAACGGCGCGGATTTCCGTCTCCCCGACGGCCTCGGCGGCGGCCACCGCCTCGACCGAGATCGCCTCGACGATCAAACCGCGATCCGGGATAACGAAACCGAAGCGCCGCCCGTGGGCGGCTTCGAAATCGGCGGTCATGCGGGTGCTGTCGGCGAAGTCGACCATCAGCGCGCTATCGGTTCCGGCGTAACGCAAGTGGCTCTTGCGGAAGACCGAGACGGTTTCCTCAGGCACGCCCTGGCCGCGAAGTTCGGCTCGCGCCTCCATTTCCAGGGCATCGAGGGCGGCGGCCAAATCGCCGCTCATACCGGCCTTGAGTTCGGCCTCGATACTTTGCCCGCGCATGGCGGTCATGTCGGCCAGGCCCAGGCCGTAAGCCGACAGCACACCGGCCAGCGGATGGATGAGCACCCGGCTCATGGCGAGCGCGTCGGCGACCAGGCAGGCGTGCTGCCCGCCGGCGCCGCCGAAGCAGTTGAGCGTGTATTCGCTGACGTCGTAGCCGCGCCGCACGGAAATCCGCTTGATGGCGTTGGCCATGTTGTCGACGGCGATCGTCAAAAAACCTTCCGCCACCTGCTCGAGTCTCCGGCTGTCGCCGGTGGCGGCGTGAATGGCGCCGGCCAAGGCGGTGAAATGCTCGACGACGACATCGGCATCCAAGGGCTGGCCGCCATCCTTGCCAAAGACCCTGGGAAAGAATTTCGGCTGAATCTTGCCCAGCATGACGTTGCAGTCGGTGACGGTGAGCGGCCCCCGGCGCCGGTAGCAGGCGGGGCCGGGATCGGCGCCGGCCGAATCCGGCCCGACCCGTAAGCGCGCCCCATCGAAATGGAGGATCGAGCCGCCGCCAGCCGCCACCGTATGGATGCGCATCATCGGCGCCCGCATGCGCACCCCGGCGACCAGGGTCTCGAAAGCGCGTTCGAATTGCCCATTGTAATGGGAAACGTCGGTCGAAGTGCCGCCCATGTCGAAGCCGATGACCTTGCCGAATCCGGCCAGGGCGGCGGTCCGCGCCATGCCGACGACGCCGCCGGCGGGACCGGAGAGAATGCTGTCCTTGCCCTCGAAAAGCGCCGCGTCGGCGAGACCGCCGTTGGAGCGCATGAACATCAGCCGGGCGCCGCCCAATTCGGCGGCGACGCTGTCCACGTAACGGCGCAGCAGGGGCGAGAGATAGGCATCGACAACGGTGGTGTCGCCGCGGCTGACCAGTTTCATCAGCGGACTGACGGCATGCGAGGCGGAGACCCGGGCGAAACCGATGTCCCCGGCCAGTCCGGCGACGGCGTCTTCGTGTTGGGGGTACCGGTAGGCATGCATGAAGACGATGGCGGCGGAACGGATTCCCTCGTCATGGGCGGCTTGCAGATCGACTCGGGCGCGTTCAAGGTCGGGGCGGATTAGAACCTCGCCCTTGGCGCCGATGCGCTCGTCCACCTCGATCACCCGGGCGTAAAGCATTGGCGGCAGAACGATGTGGCGGGCGAAAAGCCGTGGCCGGTTCTGATAGCCGATGCGAAGGGCGTCTCCGAATCCCTTGGTGATGACCAAAACCGTGTCTTCGCCCTGGCGCTCCAAAAGGGCGTTGGTGGCCACTGTCGTGGCCATTTTGACGGCCTCGATGGCGTCCGCCGGGATCGCCGCGCCGGCGGCGACGCCTAAAAGGGCGCGGATGCCCTCGACGGCGGCGTCGGCGTAGCGCTCCGGGTTGACCGAAAGCAGTTTCCGCGTCACCACCCGGCCGTCGGGCCGGCGGGCGACCACGTCGGTAAAGGTGCCGCCCCGGTCGATCCAGAATTGCCATTTGTCATTAGAACTTATTGATTTATCGCCATTATTCATAGTTCACATATGTTCGCACGATAAACCAACCCGTTGATTGCCCGCGCTTTCTACTCCCCTGCTTAAACAGAAATTCGGTGACAGCATACTTAATTCCAAGATCGGAGATTTTGCGACTTCCATGCATGACGGTTGAAATTAAGTATGCTGTCACCGAATTTCTGATATTTCTGGTGGAAGTTGGGTCATCGCGAAGGTCGCCGGAAGCAACGGGATAAGCCTTCCCCCCGTATAACCGAAAGACGCCGGGGGCAAGCCATTCGGACGGCGATTGCCGCGAGGATGCCCAGGAGCCGCCTTGACCTGTTTGGGGAAATGCTACAGCATTCGCCGTTCCGATGAACGCTTCCGTTATCTAGGCGCTTGCCTTAGAGGGCGGCATCCGTCCGGTCGGGGGAAGTGGCGGAGACATAGATCTCCGAGATCTCCGAGGTTTTGAGAAAACGGATGCTCGGTGGCGCAAATTCCGTTCCATCTTGTTCGGTGCCGGCGGAACGCCATACGTCCAAGCTCCGCGAAAACTAAGACGTGATGGCAAAAAAAATAAATCTTGCGGCTTTGAGTTTTCTCGTCGCCAGCAACAACGCCCAGGAACGTCAGGCGGCCAAAGACATTCTCCATACGCTGGGGGCGAGAAATATTCGCCTCGTTCAAGACGGTTCCAAAGCCATTACGGAAATGAAAACGTTCCCGGCCGATGTTGTCTTCTGCGATTGGGAGATGTCGCCGGTGAACGGTCTGCAATTCACCCGGCGCATCCGCGCCGAGGGAAAAGGCGTCGGTCAATTCGCGGCGATCATTGCCCTATACGGCGAACTGTCGCAACAACTCGTGATCGAGGCCCGCGACGTGGGGGTGAACGATTTCATCGCCAAACCCATATCGATGGGATCGGTGACATCAAGGCTTCACAGAGTTTTCGGCAACCCCAAGGGTTTCGTGCGTTCCGACACCTATTTCGGACCCGACCGCCGCCGCCGTGACGCCGCCTTCGAAGGCGAGGAACAGCGCCAAACTCCGGCAAAAATATATACCAACCCTCTCGCTTCCAAATTCGCAAACGCTTTTCCCGGAAAGCCGAAGCCCAAAGTCGCCAAGGTGCCGCGACCCCGCCCCATGGCGCCGCCGCCTTCCCCCAGAGCAAGATTTCGAATGATCACCGTCCTGGTCGTCGCCGCCAACGGCGATCCCATCGAGGAACTCCAATCGCTTCTCCTTAAGGTTTTTCCTCCGCGTTTCGCCGTTCAACGGGCGACATCGTATACCGCCGCGATCGAGGCGATCGCCGAAGAAACCCAGGACATATGTTTTGTCGGCAAGACGCTGACCGACGGCACCGCGCTAAAGTTCATCAGCGAAGCAAACACGTCTGGTTGGTGTGTCCCGATTGTCATGGTCAGCGATTTCGCCGAGATAGAAGTCAGGTTCAAAGCCCTCACGGCGGGTGCGTTTGATTGTCTGGATGTAGAGCACCTTGGAACAAAGCTTCTTTCTCGGGCAATTCACAAAGGGCTCGTCAAGAGAAAAGCCTTGTTGCGGCTTCGGAATAAGCGAGAAGAAAAAATATTGTTCACATCAAGCTCTTTTTGATCGATCCAAGGAAGCCTTATGTAAACTTTAAGCAACAAGGTTATCGAATGTTCAGCTAATTTCTCTTGATACATCTTCGAATTATAGATCAAAGGCTTATCCCGTTGCTTCCGGTGAGATCAACATCTTGTAGGTGATGGGTTTGGCTCGCATGCCGATTCCGAGGAGGGAATTGAAGGCGGCGTGGCGGGTGCGGCGGCGGTTGAAGCGGAAGACGAACTCGTCGAGGTAGGATTGCAGGTGCTTGCGGCGCAGACTGTGGTAGACGCCGAGCGCCCATGTCTTGAGGTTGGAGAAGACGCGGTGGATCCACGGCAGGAC
>DUZD01000125.1 GCA_013349695.1 Rhodospirillaceae bacterium | reverse complement strand
ACAAAGTGCTCTGGCTGCGGTCTTCTCCCTCAACAAAACGCTTCATAAAGACCTCCCGCTAAAACTATGGGAGAATCATATCATGCATCCCGTTTTTACACAGCCTGGGTCAAAACCAGTCCTAATCGCCAGCCCAAAATGAGGTCCGCTTTACCTACCCTAAGCTGACGTTTCAGAGATTCATGTCGGCTTTGCGCCCGTCTGGCCTTACCGGCGGCGGACGAACAGGAAATCACCGCCGACTTCGTGTCCGGCCATGCGGATGTTCTGATACTGGGGGGTTTGCTCGGCGTTCAGCCGTACTTGCTGGCGAACCTTGGCGAATAAATCCGTCCCATCGATCAGGGCGTCGTTGTCGCGTAGCACGTCTAGGAGGGTCTTGGCGAAAACCGAATGATCGCCGCTGCCGGTGTCGGCAAAAATATGGGGTCTTGAATGTTGAATTCTTTCAGTAGTTACAAAACGAAAGACTTATATATCGCCGGCCGGCCGCCAGCGCGGCACCGGTTGGCGGGCGGCCAGGGTTTCGTCGAGGCGGCGGCGCGGGCAAGGCTTGCTCAGGGCCTGAGGGTCAAACGGTCGCCCGAGACCTCGTAGCCGGACAACCGGCTCAGGAAACTCATGCCGAGCAGGGATTGGTCCATGGCCGCGCCGTTGACCGTGGCGCGGACGTTTTCCAGCGCGATAGGCCCGATGGCGACGCGCCCGAGGTGCACCGGTGCCCCCATGACCGTGCCGTTGGCGGTTTGAAAGACGCGATCAAAGGAAAGGGCGGAAAGATCGAAGCCAAGCCGCTCGGCGTCCGCCGGCGTCAGGACCACGGTGCTGGCGCCGGTATCGACCATGAAGCGCACCAGGATCCCGTCCACGTCGGCCTCGACGACGAAATGGCCGCCGACTCGGACGCTGAAAGTGATGGCGCCGTCCTCGACCATTCCCTGATGCGGCAGCAATTCGGCCATTATCCGGTCCTTCAGCGCGACGGCCTCGAAGCGGAAGCTGTAGGCAAGGAAAACGAAGGCCCCGATGGCCATCCACAGCGCCGCTTGCTTTAGCGCCACTCCGGGACGGGGCCTCCAAAGCAGGACTAGGCTGCCAAGCAGAAAGGCGAGCCAAAGCAGTCGATGGACGATGCCGATCTTGGCGCCCTCGCTGTAAAGGGCTTCCGGATAGCGGGACATAAGGTAAGCCGCCAGCGCGGCGGTGATTCCGGTGGCGGCAACGAACCATATCCAGACGGGACGGGGCTTGCGTGGCGGTTTTCGCCAGGGGCCGGGAGCGGGTTCGCTCATGATGTTTTCTCTTCGCCAAACGCATTCGGCTATTTTCGCGTTGAATGAATGACGGCGATAATTTCCAGGCATCCGTTACTGAGCGTATAAGCGGAAATTTTGAAATTCGGCAAGCCCTCGAATCGCGGCCCCTGATCGCCTGTTCGATATCCAGGCGCTGGCTTTCCTTCACTCCACCGTCTTATCGCCGGCCGGCCGCCAGCGCAGCACCGGCTGGCGGGCGGCCAGGGTTTCGTCGAGGCGGCGGCGCGGGGTCAGGCGCGGCGCCCCTTGGAAATAGGCGACGTCGCCCTTCCTGGCGCGCTCGGCCAAGCCCTTGAGCGCGTCGATGAACTGATCGAGCGTCTCCTTGCTTTCCGTTTCCGTCGGCTCCATCAGCATCGCCCCGTGGACGACCAGGGGGAAGTAGATGGTCATCGGATGAAAGCCTTCGTCGATCATCGCCTTGGCGAAGTCAAGCGTGGTGACGCCGGTGCCGGCAAGGAAACGGTCGTCGAACAGCACCTCGTGCATGCACGGCCCCTCGAAAGGCGGGCTCAAGCTGTCCTTTAATCCGGCGAGCAGATAGTTGGCGTTCAAAACCGCGTCCTCGGCGACTTGGCGGAGCCCGTCGGAGCCCATGCTCATCATATAGGCGAGCGCCCGCGCGAACATTCCGAACTGGCCGTGGAACCCCTTGACGCGGCCCAACGGCTTGCCGCCGCCTTGGCCTTCGTGTTCGACCAGCAAGAAGCCGTCGGCGCCGTGCGCCACGTAAGGCAGCGGCGCGAAAGGGGCCAACGATTCGGCCAGCGCCACCGGGCCGCTTCCCGGTCCGCCGCCGCCGTGCGGGGTCGAGAATGTCTTGTGCAGATTAAGATGCATGCAGTCGATGCCCAGATCCCCCGGCCGCACGCGGCCGACGATGGCGTTGAAATTGGCGCCGTCGCAATAGAAGAAGGCGCCGGCGTCATGGACGGCCTGGGCGATGTCGATGATGTCGGTTTCGAACAGGCCGCAAGTGTTGGGGTTGGTCAGCATGATGGCGGCGACATCGCTGCCCAGTTTTTCCTTGAGCACGTCCATGTCGATCCGGCCGCGGCCGTTGGCGGCAACGGATTCGACCGCGTAGCCGCAGGCGCGGGCGCTGGCCGGATTGGTGCCATGCGCCGATTCCGGCACCAGGACCCGCCGGCGGGCGTCGCCACGGGCCTCGAGCGCCGAGCGGATCGCCATCAGGCCGACCAGCTCGCCCTGCGCGCCGGCCGCCGGCGACATGACGATGGCCGGCATGCCGGTGAGAACCTTGAGCCAATGGGCGCAGGAGTCGATCAGTTCCAGCGCCCCTTGCACCGTGCTTTGCGGTTGCAAGGGATGCAGCGAGGCCAAGCCGGAGAGCCTGGCCAGTTTCTCGCCCTGCCTGGGGTTGTGCTTCATGGTGCACGAGCCCAAGGGAAAGAAGCCGCTATCGATGCCGTAGTTCTTTTGGCCGAGGCGAAGGTAATGGCGGACGGTTTGCGGTTCCGACAGACCCGGCAGGCCGATGGCGCCTTGGCGTTCAAGCCCGCCCAGGCGGTCGCCGGCCGCCGCCGCCGCCGCCGGCAGGTCGACGCCGCTGCGTCCGGGCCGGCCTTGGTCGAAGATCAGCGGCTCCTCCAACTGCAGGCCGCGGTTGCCGGTGAAAGTGGTTTCCGGCGCCGCCATCACAGCACTTGGCGCAGGGCGCCGACGTAGCCGTCGATATCGGCCGGGGAAGCGGTTTCCGTCGCCGCCACCAAAAGCAGCGGCTCGAGTTCGCTCCGTTCGGGGTCGAGACGCGACGCCGGCACGCCGCCGAAAACGCCCATCCCGGCCAAGGCCTCGGCCACCGCCGCCGCCGGTTTGGGCAGGCTGAGCGTGAACTCGTTGAAAAAGGTTTCGTTGATCACCTCAACGCCTTTGAGCGCCGCCAGTTTGTCGGCCAGGGTCACGGCGCGGGCATGGTTGAGGCGGGCGAGAGAGACGAATCCCTGTTCTCCCAGCAAAGTCAGATGAATGGAAAAGGCAAGCGCGCAGAGGCCCGAATTGGTGCAGATATTGCTGGTCGCTTTTTCCCGGCGGATGTGCTGCTCGCGGGTCGAAAGCGTCAGCACGTAACCCCGCCTGCCGTCGGTGTCGACGGTTTGACCGACCAGCCGGCCCGGTATCTGGCGCAGGTATTTCTGGCGCACCGCCAACAAGCCGACCGTCGGGCCGCCGAAGTTGAGCGCGTTGCCAAGCGATTGTCCCTCGCCGGCGACGATGTCGGCGCCCATGGCGCCGGGGGATTCGACGATGCCCAGGGACAAGGGCTCGGTGACCACGGCGACGAGAAGCGCGCCCTTTCCGTGACAGGCATCGGCGAGCGGGCGGAGGTCGCGAAGATGGCCGAAAAAACCCGGATTCTGGACGACCAGGCAGGCCGTCTCGCCGTCAACGAGGCGGGCCGGGTTTTCTTTTCCTTGCCAATCCGGCGCGGCGGCGACGATGTCGAGGCCCAGGAAGCGTCCCATGGTGGCGGTAACGTCGCGGTAATGGGGGTGCAGTCCGCCAGACAACACCACCTTGGCGCGATTGTTGATGCGCGTCGCCATCATCACCGCTTCCGAGCAGGCCGTGGCGCCGTCGTACATGGAGGCGTTAGCGACATCCATGCCGGTGATCAGGGCGACCTGGGTCTGGAATTCGAACATACACTGGAGCGTTCCTTGCGAGATTTCCGGCTGATAGGGGGTATAGGCGGTAAGGAACTCGCCGCGCTGGATCAGGTGGTCGACGGCGGCGGGGACATGATGGCGGTAGGCGCCGGCGCCGAGAAACGAGGGAACGGTATCCGGGCTCAGGTTCTTTGCCGCCATCCGCGTGAAGACCCGTTCCACCTCCATTTCGCTCGAGTGCCGGGGCAGATCGACGGGCTCCTTCAGGCGGGCGCTTTCGGGAACGTCGCGGAAAAAATCGTCTACCGATTCGACACCAATGGCGGCCAGCATCCGGCGGCGGTCGTCATCGGTGAGCGGTAAATAGCGCATCAAAGCCCTTTGACGTACTCGGCATAGGCGTGCGCGTCCATGAGATCGTCAAGATCGGCCGGATCGGCGAGGGCTATCTTGAAAAACCAGCCCTCGCCCAGGGCGTCGGCGTTGACCTGAGCTGGGTCGTCGGCAAGGCTTTCGTTGACCTCCGTGACCTGGCCGGAGGCCGGGGCGTAAACCTCGCTCGCCGCCTTGACCGATTCGATCACCGCCGCTTCCGCGCCTTTGTCCAACCGTTGGCCCACTTCCGGCAGTTCGACGAAAACCACGTCACCCAACTGGCCCTGGGCATAATCGGTAATACCGATGGTGCCGACGCCGTCCTCGACGCTGATCCACTCATGTTTTTGGCTGTATTTCACCTTCGGCATGGTCCCCCCTTCTCTTCAACCTTTGAAATAGCGGTGTTCGACGAACGCCAACCGCGCCACCATGGCCGGAAGGGCTTTGCCGCGGAGGTCAACCGAGGTGAAAGTATCAGTCGCCGTTCGGGAAACCATTTCTGGCGTTCCCTGAACGGGGGCAGTTTAATGCCTCCCAAAAGAAGGTCAATAACTACGGGGAGACCGGTTTATCGCGCCTTGACGGCGCGCCGCCGCCGATTGTATTCGACTTGCTCTTGGGAAAGCTGGAAACCGATGAAAATCTCGAAATCCCTTCCGTCCTGTCCGGCTTTGAGGGGAATGTCGAGAGTTACCTTTTCGTCTTCGGCGGTGACGCGGGTCCGGTTTCCGGAAAACTCGACGGGAAAGCGGAAAAGTTCCTTTTGCAGGATGTTGAACGACCCGTCGGTGATGCTGACGAAATAGCCGAACGTCGGTTTACGGTCATCGGCGGCGGGACCAAGATCGGCTTCGATCACCAAGCTGAATTTGACTGTCAGCAAACCTTCGCCGGAATCCTTGTCGATGTCGTGTTCACACTTGGCGGCGAGGATATCCCTGATCTCTCCCTCATGGGCGACATCGATGATATCCCGGCCAGGGCCGTCCCGGAAACGGGTAACCGAAGCGGCATCGGCAAGGATATTGATGGTCGGACAGTAAAAAGGCGGTTTATCCAACTCCAGGACCGGGCAACCGGCCACCAACGCCGCCACCGCCAGGATCCAAAACCTGGGCGGCGACGGGCCGGAGGAAGCCGCGGTTTCGGCGGTGGTCGCGGAGCAAGTCACAACGACAAATGGGTGTCGTCGCAGATAGGAGGAGTCTTGGTCGCCTTGCAGCCGCAAAAGTACAGGGTCGTCGATTCCTTGGCCGTGTAGACCACGGGCTTCATCCCGACTTTCTTGTGGGCGCCGTCGCAGAAAGGCTGTTTTTTGCTGCGTCCGCAAGAACACCAATAATATTCCTCGCCGGCCTCGACCTCGACGGCGTAAGGACCTTTTTGCGCCATGACAGGTTTGTTCATGTTTCTTCTCACGCTTTGCCGCCGCCGGTTCGCCGCCAATCTCGGCGGACTTTAGATGACGGCGGCGGCGGCGACAAGCTTACTTGCCGGATGCCGCCCCGGCGTCGATCAAACCGACATTTCCCAGATGACATCCAACTTCGTGGAAATCGTACCACGGCCCCATCTCCAAGGGAACTGTATCCCCTTTGCAGCCATCCGATGACATGATTTTGGTAATCGGCCAACGC
>DUZD01000134.1 GCA_013349695.1 Rhodospirillaceae bacterium | reverse complement strand
CGCTCAAGCAGAACCTCAAGGTCAAGACCTTCATCGGCACCACCGAGAACGCCCTTCGCATCCAGATTTGGACAGCCCTCATCGCCATGCTGTTGCTCAAATGGCTGCACCACCTTGTCCAAGGCGGGATGGTCGCTCTCCAATCTCGTCGCCATGCTGCGCATGAACCTGTTCACCTACCGCGATCTCAAGGCCTGGCTCGACTGGCCCTTCGAAACCCCGCCCACGATCCCGATAGAAGAACAATTGACGCTCGCTCTGCCCGGACTTGGACAGCCACCTGTAAACGCCGTACAAGGGGCCTCAACTCAATATCCCGCCGTCAGGGGCACGGGAGCATTGTAATCTCTGGAGAAAAGCGATCACTGCAAAACGTTTTGGACAGCAGTGGAATAATTTACTAAATATCTCATAGCCTTTCCCATTAGCACCAATGGCGATTCGGCAATGGAGAGTGACAGATGAGCAGTTCCATTAACCAGAACGAACCGCAAGTCCCGCCGCCGGCGGCGGAATTGAGGAACCTGAAAATCGACGGCTTGATCGATGGCGACGTTGACGCCCGCTCCATCACGGTCCTCGAAGGGGCGAGGATCGAAGGCGACGTGGGGGCCGATTCCATCATCATCCACGGTGTTGTTCGCGGCGTCATCCGGGCCGCCGCCATCGCGGTCAAGAAGACGGCCCGCGTCGAGGGCGAACTTCGCTATCAAACCCTCACCATCGATACCGGCGCCCGCGTCGAAGCCCGCTGCGTTCCGTCTTAGAGCCCGGGCCTTTTGTCCGCCGCCGGCGATGAAAAATAAGCGGCATTGCCGGGGGCGAATTAATCTCGCGGCTCGATGATACCGGCCTCGATCATAAATGACTTAAAACTCATATCCCCTTTGACGACATCATCGACCAAAAACCCGGCTAATTCCCGGAAACATTCGATCAGACGCTGCCTATCCGCCATCTCCGTGCACAATTTCCTTGTTTCTTCCGCCTTTTCAAGCAGCCCTTGATGATATTGGATATGCGTTTGCGCGCCGGGAAACTTGATTTCAATAAGGATCCTCTCTTCTCTCCTAAAATGATCCCTGGCGAGTTCAACGAACGATTTAAGCAATTCCTCGCATAATTCGAAATCAAGGTCTTCAATGGTATCGAAAATATCGTTGGTGATGGCGATTAATTTGCCGTGGTCGGCGTCGATAACAGGGTGACCGATTCTCCACGATGGAAGCATCTCCAGCTTTTTCATTCCCCTCCCTTACAGGCAGCATGAGATCAAGTTTTTGTCTTGGTTATCTAGGTGTTTATCATCATCTGTTGCGTCAAGTGACAGGGGAGGCAAGTCTCCCCGCGGTGGTCTTCCGCCCGCCATTTAGGCCCTGGAAATTCGGTGACAGCATACTTAATTCCAACCGACAGGCATGGAAGTCGAGGAATCTCCGATCTTGGAATTAAGTATGCTGTCACCGAATTTAATTTGAACCGGCACACTAGGCGCCGGCGGCGTTTTATAACGTTTATGTATACGTAAACTCGCGGTAGAGTGATGTTTATCCAGCTTTCCACGAAACGCTCATAGCGGAAGAACCCGGTGATGATCGCTAGTGAATTTCCGGCCCTGGATTTCAATTTGGGCGAGACCGCCGATTTGTTGCGCGAATCCGTCGCCGCTTTCGCCGCCGCCGAAATCGCTCCCATCGCCGCCGATATCGACCGCGACAACGATTTCCCCGGCCATTTGTGGCGGAAAATGGGGAAGATGGGGCTGCTCGGGATCACCGTCGAGGATACTTATGGCGGCGCCGGCATGGGTTATCTCGAACATGTGGTGGCGATGGAGGAAATCAGCCGCGCCTCGGCCTCCGTCGGTTTGAGTTACGCGGCGCACTCCAACCTCTGCGTCAACCAGATCCGCCGCAACGGCAGCGAGCAACAGAAACGCCGCTACCTCGCAAAGCTGATCAGCGGCGAGCACATAGGGGCGCTCGCCATGAGCGAATCCGGTGCCGGCTCCGACGTCGTTTCGATGCGGCTCAAGGCCGAGAAAAAGGGCGATCGCTACATCCTCAACGGCACCAAGATGTGGATCACCAACGGCCCCGACGCTAAAGTTCTGGTGGTCTACGCCAAGACCGATCCGAAGGCCGGATCGCGGGGCATCACGGCGTTCATGGTCGAGAGCGGCTTTAAGGGTTTTTCGACGGCGCAAAAACTGGATAAACTAGGCATGCGCGGCTCCAATACCTGCGAGCTGGTCTTCGCCGACTGCCCGGTGCCGGCGGAAAACGTGCTGGGCCGGGAGGGCGAAGGCGTCAAGGTGCTGATGAGCGGTCTTGACTATGAACGCCTGGTCTTGGCCGGCGGGCCCTTGGGCATCATGCGGGCCTGCATGGACGTGGCCGTTCCCTACCTTCACGAGCGCCGGCAGTTCGGCCGGCCCATCGGCACGTTCCAACTGATGCAGGGCAAGCTGGCCGACATGTATACGACGATGAATGCCTGCCGGGCCTATGTTTACGCCGTCGCCGTCGCCTGCGACAAGGGCGATACCATCCGCAAGGACGCCGCCGGGGCCATCCTTTTCGCCGCCGAGAAGGCAACCTGGATGGCTCTTGAGGCCATTCAATGCCTGGGCGGCAGCGGTTACGTCAACGACACTCCGGCGGGCCGGCTGCTGCGCGACGCCAAACTCTACGAAATCGGCGCCGGCACCTCGGAAATCCGCCGCTGGCTGATCGGCAGGGAATTGTTCGAGGAAACGGAGTGATTGGCGGGAGGTGAATGATAATGGCTGGGAATTCCGACCCCGTCGTCATCGTCGGCGCCGCCAGGACGCCGTTAGGGAGGTTCCAAGGCGCCCTCGCCGGCGTCTCCGCCCCGGATCTCGGCGCCACGGCCGTTCGCGCCGCTTGGCGGCGGGCTGGAATAAAACCGCAAGAAGTGGACGAAGTCCTCATGGGTTGCGTGCTTTCCGCCGGCTTGGGCCAAGCCCCGGCCCGGCAGGCGGCGCTCGCCGCCGGCATCCCGGACAGCGCCGGCTGCACCACCGTCAACAAGATGTGCGGCTCGGGCATGAAGGCGGTCATGCAGGGCGTTGACGCCATCGGCGCCGGTTCCGCCGCTGTCGTCGCCGCCGGCGGCATGGAGAGCATGTCGGGCGCTCCCTACCTTCTTCCAAAGGCCCGGCGGGGCCTACGCATGGGCCACGGCCAGATCCTCGACCACATGTTCCTGGACGGCCTCGAGGACGCTTACGGGGGCGAGTTGATGGGCTGCCATGCCGAGGCGACGGCGGAAAGGTACCAGTTCACCCGCGCCGCGCAGGACGCCTTCGCCATGGAATCGCTGGCCCGCGCCAAAAGGGCCGCCGATGACGGCGCCTTCGCCGCCGAGATCGCCCCCGTCGTCGTCGCCAACCGCCGGGGCGAGACGGTGGTCGAGCGGGACGAACAGCCGTCGCCGGCGGATGCCGGCAAAATCGCCAGGCTCAAGCCGGTTTTCCGCGACGGCGGCACGGTGACGGCGGCCAACGCCAGTTCCATCTCCGACGGCGCCGCGGCGGTCGTCCTGATGCGCCGCTCGGAGGCCGAAAGGCGGCGGCTGGCGCCGCTGGCCGTGATCCGCGGCCAGGCGGGCTTCGGGCAACAGCCGGCCTGGTTCACCACCGCCCCCGTCGGCGCCGTCAACAAGCTATTGCAAGGCGTTGGCTGGAACATGGACGAGGTCGATCTCTACGAGATCAACGAGGCCTTCGCCGTCGTCGTCATGGCCGCCATGGGCGACTTGGGCATCCCCCGCGACAAGGTCAACATTCACGGCGGCGCCTGCGCCTTGGGCCATCCCATAGGCGCCTCGGGAGCGCGCATCATCGTCACCTTGCTGGCGGCGCTGGCCAAACATGGCCTCGCCAGAGGGGTCGCCGCCATTTGCATCGGCGGCGGCGAGGCGACGGCTATCGCCGTCGAGCGGGTGCGCTGAACGAGGCTGGACGTGTTTTCGAAGGTATTCGTCATGCGGTCGCGGAAATTCAACGGCAGGGAGAAACAGCGATGCCAACGGTTCTGATCACCGGGAGTATTGGTATTGGCGCGTCCCGTTCCATCCCCAAGTATAAGATTTTCCACCGTTTTTCATGGTCCGGGCGTTGCCCTCGTCCTTTCGTCGATCTCAAGGCGTAAGCCGTCGGTGTCCCCAATGACCGCGTGCCGCAAGTCGCTTTGAAACTGTTCTTTCATCCACTCGGCGTTGTCGTCGCGGTCCATCGCCGCGATGCCATACGCCTCGGCCTTTTGCTTTACGTCGCCGCTCCGCAAGGCCGTCCGCATCGCCGATCCGGCCTTGGACGGGATGATGCAGGTCGATTTGATGAAATGCGCCAGAGCTTCCGGCTGGTCTCCCTCGGGTATTTGCGCCAGCATCGGCGCGAAAGTTCTTTCGAAAAAACCGTCCACGCCCTTGCGATGGTTGGGATTTTTGGGGTCAAGGAATCCTTGGCCGCTCAAGGCGTCCGCCATAAGACCCGCCAGCGCCGCCTCGTGCCTTTTGTCCGGGGTCTTGGTCAAAGCTGGTCCGCTTCGCCGGCGTGATGTCTCCCGCCGCGTATGCGCCCTCCACGTCGGCATATGATTTCAAGCTACGGTTGACGCCGATTTCCAGGCCGGAAGTCCGGGTGGCGCGGGCGGCGTCAAGCTCCCGGTCGGCTTCGGCCAGGGCTTCCTCGATCTCGGCCCGTGTCTCGCGGATCATCGCCGGTCTGGGCGATGGACAACTGCCCTTCCGTAACAGGGGACTGATGCCAGCACTTTTATTTTTCACAACTTTTTATATCGTTTGACCCCTATGTTCCGCTTTTGCCCCAGGGGTTACCGACCCGTTACTGACCCAATGGTCAGTCAAAGGCGGCGCGGGCGCCGGCGAAGGATTTTTTCTCGTAACCGCCATTTCGCTCCAAGCTTGCGGCCAAGGCCCGCCCCTCGGCCATTGCCATGTAGGCCTCCGCCTCGGCGGTTTCCTCGAGGCTGGCCCCGGGGCTGGCGGTCGGCGGGCGCCGTGTCGGCCTTGTCTGGGACAAGCTCGTCACGTGCCGCGACAAGCTCACGGTATCGGGCTTTCAAGCCGGCGGATTCCGGCCCCTCCCAGTATCTCGACTGGCGATCTCCCATCATGCTCTTGATTTCCGCTATCCCGGTGTCGATGGCCTTGGCCGTATCGGGCGGCGCTTCCGTGCCGGCCTCCTGGGCCTCAAGAATTTGCCGAATTGCTTATCCCCAAGCTTCCGGTAGCAGGTATGTTGTTGACATTGGGGCGGCGGCAGGACAGGGTAACAAATTAATCGAGCGGCAGCCTCCATCAAAATAGGCCGCACAACTAGAAGATGTATCTTGCGAGAAGGTCGCTCTTAAGTTTTATGTTAGGTCAGCTATCAACATGAAAGACATCGTTTTATTCTTCGTCGGAATCGTAGCCTTCATGGCTTTCCTCACATACGTAGGTACATTTTTTACATCACCCGGGTACGGGCAATAGCTTGGTACGGGTAAAAAAAACTAGGTACATCTCTTTGAATAAGGACGAATAAAAAGAGAATGCACTTGGCTGGCAGGCGTTGCCATAACTGACTATCCTCCCTCTCCGGTCTCGTTTCAATAGCGCTTTTCCAATGAAACCGCCGTCGCTGCCTACCTTGCCTCGATCCGCGGGCTAGACGGTTCCGCCACCCCGCTTGTGGCCACACCCAGGCCTGGACGCCGCACCGCAAGGCCTGGACCTACGAATGCGCCGGGTGCGCCAAGCAGACCTCGGTCACCGCCGGCACCCTCATGCCCGGGAGCAAGTTTTCGCTGACGGTATGGTTCTGGGCCGCTTACCTGATGGCCATCCATTCGAACGGCATTTCGGCCTTGCCAACTGTGGCGGCAACCAAGCCAAGGCGCGCCATGTTTCATCCTGATCGCAACCCCTTGTCCGGGCTTGTGGAAAT
>DUZD01000186.1 GCA_013349695.1 Rhodospirillaceae bacterium | reverse complement strand
CGGTGCCGCGAAGCGGCAGCCTTGACTTCCCCTGGGATCGGGGCCACCCCTCCGGCAAGAAATGAATGGCCGATCATAACGCCGTCCGCCGAGGACAAACCGGTGGAATTCCACATACAACGTCGAGGGGCCGAGAAAATCAGATCAGTTCGCCCCGTCCGCCCGGTTCGGCGAGCGCGGTTTCAATCAGTTCGCCGGTAATGAACCGATAGGCCTCGTCCACCGAGTCGGTCAGTTTAAACAGCTTCAAATCCTCGCCGTCGAGCACCCCGCGCCTGACCAACGCCTGGAAGTCGATCACCTCGCTCCAGAACTCCCGTCCGAACACCACGATGGGCATCTTTTTTTCCACCTTGCGAGTCTGCACCAGGGTCATGACCTCGAAAAATTCGTCGAACGTCCCGAAACCGCCTGGAAAGATCGCCAGCGCCTTGGCCAGATAAATGAACCAGAACTTGCGCATGAAAAAGTAGTGAAACTCGAAAGCCAGCTCGCGGGTGAGGAAATGGTTTTCGTTCTGCTCGAAAGGCAGCGAGATGTTGAGGCCGATGTTCAGGCCCTTGGCTTCGGAAGCGCCCCGATTGGCGGCTTCCATGATTCCGGGGCCGCCGCCCGTGCAGACGACGAATCGCCGGCTGCCGCCTTCCAGGCCCTTCGACCATTGGGTCAGCCGATTGGCCAGTTCCCGCGCGGCTTCGTAATAACGCGACATGGCGAGGCGGTTTTCGGCCGCTTTCACGTCGCCGCCCTCCTTCCTGGCGGCGTCAAGCTGGGCAGCGGCGTCATCATGCGAGCAAAACCGCGCCGAGCCGAAAAAAACGATGGTGTCGCTGACCCCGAACTGTTCGAAACGGGCCTCCGGTTCCAGGTGTTCGGAGAGAATCCTTAGGGGCCGGCCGGCTCGGCTGTGGAGAAATTTCTCGCTTTCGAAAGCCTTCTTGGGCTCCGTCTTGTCGTTGCTCATGATCCGTCCGCCTGTCGGCAAAAAAGTTTGGTTAGGTAGTTAAAATAAGCAGGCCGGCGCGAAAAAACCACAGTGCCTATCGTGGGAAGATTCTTAGGCCAAACCCAACCACAGACTACGCAAAGATATATGCATTTGGACGAATTAAGGTGACCGAATTACGGTGACACAATTACGGTGACAGTTTCAATTACGCAATTACGGATTTCGATTTCGGTGACAGTTTATTTCGGTGACAGTTTACTTTACTCTTACCCCTAACCGTTTCAGATTCCCCCCATGGCCCGCATTGCTCGCATTGTCATCCCTGGCCTTCCTCATCACGTTACCCAGCGGGGCAACCGGCGTGAGACCATTTTCTTTGAGGACGAGGATTATTTCCATTACATGGATCTTTTGTCCGTGGCCGCGCAAAAGTCTGGAACCGAAGTCTGGGCTTATTGCCTGATGCCCAATCATGTGCACCTGATCTTGGCTCCCAGCCATGGGGACGGCTTGCGCGCGACCTTGGGCGATGCGCATAGGCGCTATACCCGCTTTATCAATGCGCGCAACAAATGGACCGGACATTTGTGGCAAGGGCGATTTGGCTCCGTCGCCATGGATGAAGAGCATCTAGCGCACTGCGTTCGCTATGTCTCCCTCAACCCCGTACGGGCGAAATTGGTGAAGCGGGCGAGGGACTGGCGGTGGTCCAGTGTGCGAGCACATTTGAATTACGGTGACAGTTTACTTTATTCTTACCCCTAACCGTTTTAGACTCCCCCATGTCCCGCATCGCTCGCATTGTCATCCCTGGCCTTCTTCCCCGTCTTTTCCCCAGCCCGCCGCCGCCTCGTCGTCCGTGGTCCGGGCCTCGACCCAACGGCTTCCTTCCGGCGTCCGCTCCTGTTTCCAGAACGGCGCCTTGATTTTCAGCCAGTCGATGAGAAACCGGCAGGCCTCGAAGGCGGCCTGGCGGTGAGCCGAGGCGGCGGCGACCAGGACGATGCGCTCGCCCGGCCGCAATTCACCGTGACGATGAATGATCAAGGTTTCCTCCAGGGGCCAGCGGGAGCGCGCTTCCGCCTCGATTTCGGCCAAGGCTTTTTCGGTCATCCTCGGATAGTGTTCGAGGGTCATTTCGGCGACCGGCCTGTCGCCGCCGCCGAAGTCGCGGACCAGGCCGACGAAGGAACAGACCCCGCCGATGGCGTGGTTGCCTTGCGACAAGCGAGCCAACTCGGCGCCGACATCGAAATCCTGGCGCTGAACCCTGATCAAGTATCAGCCCCCGGTCACCGGCGGAAAGAAAGCCACCTCGTCGCCAGGCGCAACGGCATGGTCAAGCGCGACATGCTCCTGATTGACGGCGACGCGAACGACTGACAAGTCCGCGAATGCCTCGGCGAAGCCGCCGCCGCGGCCGCTGATCCAATCGATCAGGGCGCCAACGTCCGTCACCTGGGCGGGCGGCTGGACTTCCTCCTCGCCAACCCCGGTTTTCTCGCGCAACCAAGCGAAATAAAGCACTTTCATGAGCTAACCTCGCTGAAGGGAAGAAAATCCACCATCTCGCCTTTGTTCACCGATCCTTGCTCCTCGCCCAGTTCGACAAGCCCGTCCGCTTCGACCATGGAGCTCAAGATACCGGAACCGCCGCCGGGATATTTGACGGCGGCGAGCTCGCCCCGGCCGTCCCTGACCAGGCGGGCGCGCAGCCACTCACGCCGCCCGATCTTTTTGTTATGAGCGAAATCGGCGCGGAGGCGGTAGAGCGGCGGCTCGATGTCCGTCCGCCCCGAAAGCAGGAGCACCACCGGCCGGGCAATGCGCATGAAAGTGACCATCGCCGCCACCGGGTTGCCGGGCAGACCGACGAAGGTCGTTTCCCCGACCCGGCCCAAAGCGATGGGACGGCCCGGTTTGATGGCCAGGCGCCAGAAATGGAGTTGGCCCAAGGCCTCGACGGCGGCCTTGACGTGGTCTTCCTCGCCGACGCTGACACCGCCCGAGGTGACCAGAAGATCGTGCGCCGCCGCCGCCGGCGCCAGGGCCTTGCCGATGGCGGCCTCGTCATCGGGCAGGATGCCGATGTCGGAGACCGCGCAGCCCAACCCCTCCAGCAGCCCCATGACGGTATAGCGGTTGGCGTCGAAAATGCCGCCCTCGGCTGCCCCGCCCCCGGTTGTCCCGTCTGTGGGATCGAATACCTCGTCGCCGGTCGAGAACACCGCCACCCCGAGCCGCTGGTAAACGGTCAGTTCCGAACATCCCACCGACGCCGCCAGGCCGACCTCTTGCGGCCGCAGGAGCTTGCCGCGTTTGATGATCGTCGAGCCTTTTTTCACGTCCTCGCCCTTGAACCGCCGGTTGGCGCCGCGTTTGATCCCCGGCGGCAGGATCACGTGATCGCCGTCGATGCGGCAGTCTTCCTGCATGAACACCGTGTCGGCGCCTTCTGGCATGGGCGCGCCGGTAAAAATGCGCACGGCCTCCCGGCGCCGCGCCGGAGCGCCCATGGGATGTCCGGCGGCGGACCGGCCGGTTACCCTAAGCCGTGTCTCGCCGCCGCCATCGAGGTCGTCGAAAAAGACAGCGAAACCGTCAACGGCCGAATTGTCGTGCGGCGGCACGTCGCGGCCGGCAACCACGTCGGCGGCGAGGACACGCCCCTGGGCTTCCCTAATCGCCACCGTCTCGATGCCGGTCACCGGGGAAAGCCTGTCGGCGAGCAGGGCAATGCCCTCGGCAAGGGGCATCAGTCCGTCGCCAGCAGTGAAACAGTCGTCCTTAAGCTGAACCATGCCCGACACTTTAGAGCATTTCCCGCTGGCACGAAATCGGTTCGAAGGATTTGCACGAAAGAGGCTTGTCCCGGCAAGCCCGGGGCCTATAACAGAAACATCCGGCAAAACCGATCCGCGGGCAGCACCGATGAGCAGGAAAGACCGGCGGCGGCAAAAACCCGCCCGACGACCAGCGGGCAAGGGAAAAGGCGTCGATCCCCGAGCCGCCTTGGCGGCGGCGCTCGAATATCACCGGGCGGGGCGGCTCGACAAGGCCGAGCGGCTTTACGAGCGGGTTCTGGGCCAGCAACCGGACAATGCCGACGCCCTGCACCTATTAGGGCTCGCCGCCCACCAGGCCGGCCGGCACGGGCGCGCCATCGAGCTGATCGACAAGGCGACCCGGATCAGCCCCGAAAACGGCCATTTTTTCAATAATCTCGGCGAAGCCTATCGAGGCGCCGGCCGCCATGGCGAAGCCGTCCAATGCTACCGGCAAGCGCTCCAGATCGATGCCGGCGACGCGATAGCGCTGAACAACCTCGGCAACGCCCTGGCGGAGCAAGGAAAGATGGAAGAGGCCGCCGCCAGTTACCGGCGCGCCCTCGACATCGACCCCGGTTACGCCGAAGCCCACGGCAATCTGGGCGACGCGCTGGCCGAGCAGGGAAAAATGGACGAGGCGGCGGCTTGCTATCGCCGCGCCCTCGGGATCAATCCCCATCTAGCGCAAGTGCACGACGGCCTGGCGACGGCTCTCATCGCCCTGGGACGGACGCAGGAAGCCGTCGCCAGCTACCGCCGCGCCGTTGACATCGACCCCGGTTACGTGCCGGCCCTCAACAACCTGGGCAATCTCCTGACCGACCTGGGCAAGTGGGACGAGGCGGAGGATTGCTACAGGCGGACCCTCGAAATCGCCCCCGATCTGGCGCAAGTGCACCTCCACCTCGGCAACCTGCTTACGGACCGTAAAAAGCCGCAAGAAGCCCTCGCCAGCTATCGCCGCGCCCTGAAGATCAAGGCCGATTTCAGCGAGGCGGCGGCGCAACTGCTTCACCAATCGCAGATGGCTTTCTTGTGGCGTGACCTGGAGGAACTCTCGCCACGACTGGACCAACTGACGGCGGCCGAGATCGCCGGCAACGAGGTTGTCGGCGAATCGCCCCTCATCAACGTCTCCCGCTGCATCGATCCGGAACGAAACCTGGCCGTCGCCCGATCATGGAGCCGGGATATCGGCCCGCGCGCGTCAAAACCGGTGGCGGATTCATCCATGCGGGACAGGCGCGGGAAAAAAGCCAGAATCACCATCGGCTACCTGTCCCGTGACTTCTATAACCATGCCACCGCCCACTTGATGCTCAGCCTGTTCGCCCTGCACGACCGGGAGAAATTCCGCGTTTGCGCTTACTCCTACGGGCCCAGTGACGGCAGTTCTTACCGGCAACGGATCGAGCGGGACTGCGACAGGTTCGTCGATATCCGCGACTTGAACGATGTCGAGGCGGCGAAACGAATCGGCGACGACAAGGTCGACATCCTGGTCGACCTGAAAGGATACACGCAAGGAAACCGGCTCGGCATATGCGCCCCGCGGCCGGCGCCCGTGCAGGCGACCTACTTGGGATTTCCGGGGACGACGGGGGCCGGCTTCATCGATTACATCATCACCGACCGCGTCGTCACGCCCGAGGAACATTTGCCCTTTTACAGCGAGCAACCGGCCTACCTGCCCCATACCTATCAGGTCAACGATCACCGGCAGGAGATTTCCAAACGGGGCTTCACGCGGGCCGATTTCGGCCTGCCGGATGACGCCGCCGTTTTCTGTTCCTTCAATCAGGCCTACAAGATCGAGCCGGTGATGTTCGCCGTTTGGGCGGACGTTTTGAATGCCACCCCCGGCAGTGTCCTGTGGTTGCTCGCCAGCACCGCCTTCGCGGAAGGGAATTTGAGAGGCGAAGCGAAAGCGCGCGGCGTCGCCCCGGAGCGTCTGATCTTCGCCGGCAAGCTGCCGAAGGACGAGCACCTGGAACGGACCCGTTTGGCCGACCTGGTGTTGGACACCCGCATTTACAACGGCCACACCACCACCAGCGATGCCTTATGGGCCGGCGTCCCGGTCATCACCCTCAAGGGCGCTCATTTCGCCTCGCGGGTGTCGGCGAGCCTTCTTTACGCGCTCGGCCTGCCGGAACTGATCACGCCGAGCCTCGAGGATTACCGGGCCTTGGCCTTGCGCCTGGCGCG
>DUZD01000208.1 GCA_013349695.1 Rhodospirillaceae bacterium | reverse complement strand
CGCTTGAGTCCATGCACTACGAATACGGGGACGAAAACGACCGCGTGGAAGCCGACCGCCGGTTTGAAGGCTTATGGAAAATAATTGGGCCGCGTCTTAATAAAAACTGGTCAATTTTCGACGTCGGCTGCAACACCGGGTACTTCCTGCAAAAATTCCATGACATGGGCTTTTGTAATCTGCACGGCATCGATCCGCAGGAAAAGGCCGTTGCTTACGCCCGTGAACACCGTCCCCATCTGGACATCCAAGCTGGTTTTTTTGGTCCGCCGAAGAACGATGTGGTCTGCGATGTCCTAGTGATGTTCAAGTCCATTTTCCGTATCCCTTATCAAGCGGGTCTCTTTGATGCCATCGACCGTTGCGCCAAAAAATACGTGATCCTTGAGGGTATTTCAGAGGGCTGGAATTTCTGTCGTGACGTACATGTGGGCCTGGGAAAGAAAGGCTTCATGTGCATTGAAAAACGGGTCGTCAACCTGGACTTAGCCCCCATAGGTTACAGTGGTATCGAAGAGTATTTGATCCTGCTGGAGCCTCTCCCGGACCGTCCCAAATCCGTACAGAATTATTTCAGCAATTTTGTCTTTCGACGCATCGAGCCGAAGGACTAACACCTCTATCGAAGCTCGAAAAAGACCATGCGGCTCTTCTCTACCTTTGGGCAACTCCCCGGTACCTGGGTCAATCTGGCGGTCATTGTTCTTTCGGGGATGGCCGAGGGCGCCGGGCTGATCCTCTTCGTGCCCCTGCTGGAAGTCATGGCCAACGGCGATGCCGAGAACCTGCGGTGGCCGTTTACCCTGATCGCCGAGGCCTTCCAAGCCCTTGGCCTGCCGGTGACGCTGCTTTCCTTGCTGGGCGCCATTACGGTCTTGATCCTCGGCTCCCTGGGGCTCGCCTATAGCCAGCGTCACATGATCATCCGGGCCAAAAACACCTATACCCTGAACGTCCGCGACACCCTCATCCGCCGCCTCTTCCGGGCCACATGGGACCATGTATCCCGCCAGTCGCACGGGGAATTCTTCAACAAGCTGGTGACCGAGACGCAGCGTTCGAGCAATGCCCTGCAATACGAGCTGATGGCCGCCGCGGCGATGGTTCAGATTTTCGTTTTCATATCCTTTTCTTCTCTGTTGTCGTGGCGACTGATGACGATTGCGCTAGTGTTCGGAGGGCTGATAGCGGTGGTCGTCCGCCCCTGGCAGCGCCGCGCCAAGATTCTCGGCGAGGCGACCAGCCGGGCCAACCGGAACCTGAGCTTCCACGGCCTGGATTTCCTCCGGGCCGCGAAACTGATCAAGGCCACCGCCAACGAAGAGACCGTGATCGGCGGCCTATCCGGCCATGCACGGGCACTGTTCGAGGCCATGTACCGCTCCGACCTCAACCTCGCCCAGGTCTACTACATCGTCCAGGCGCTCCCCGTTCTGCTGCTCTCCGGGATCATCGCCGTCTCGCACCAGGTCCTCGGGCTGACTTCCGCCTCGACGCTTGTTTTCCTGCTGTTCCTGGCCCGTATCGCGCCGCGCATCGCGCAGTTGCAACAGCAGACCCAGGGCTACGCCATCGCCAGCCCGGGGATCGCCATAGTCCGCGGAATGGTCGCGGAAAGCGCCGCCGCCAGGGAAGAACTCAACAACGGCGGCATCGGTTTTGAAAGCCTCAAGCAGGGGATCGCCCTCGATAACATCTCCTATGCCTATCCGGAATCCGGCAACCCGGTCCTGGACGGAATTTGCCTGACCATAGAGCGCAACGGGATGGCCGCCCTGGTCGGCCGGTCGGGGGCCGGGAAATCGACGCTGATCGATATCCTCGCCGGTTTGCGCAAACCGGACGGCGGAACCATCCTGATAGACGGCAAACGCCTGGACGAATTCAACTTGGCCTCCTGGAGAAGACGCATCGGTTATGTCACCCAGGATACCATCGTCTTCAACGACACGGTTCTGAGCAACCTTCTCTTCGCCAGCCCGGAAGCGACGGGGGAAGAGCTGGCCGAATGCCTGAGGCTTTCGCATTTCAGCGAGGTCCTGGCGGAATTGCCCGATGGCCTGGATACCGTCTTGGGCGAGGCGGGCCTACGGCTGTCGGGTGGCCAGAAACAGCGCCTGGCCCTGGCCAGGGCGCTGATCGGCAATCCCCAGCTCCTTCTTCTCGACGAGGCGACCAGCGCGCTGGACAATGAATCCGAGCGCTTGATCCAGGACGCCATCGACTCCATCGCCCACAAGATGACCATCGTGGCCATCGCCCACCGGCTCACGACGATCCGAAAGGCCGACATCATATACGTGATGGAGTCCGGCCGCGTCGTGGAAGCCGGAACCTACGACGAGCTCGTTGATCGCGGCGGTCGTTTCAATGCCGCCTGAAATACGCCGCTAAAAAAATGCGTCTGCTCGCCATCGCCCTGCCCAACTCGGGAAGCCGTCCCGGTAAGGCCGGCCTGTTCCTTCCCTTGGGCATGGCCTACGTCACCGCCGCTTTGAAAAGCCGTGGCCACGAATGCGACTGCCTCGATCTTCATACCGAGGAGATTCTCGCCGGACGCCCCCTCGATCTTTGGCGCCGCGTCCAGGCTTTCGATCTTGCTTCCTACGACGCCGTGGCCTTCGGCGGCGTTTTCCTGAAATTCGAGGTGCTCAAACTCCTCTCCGAGAACATCCGTGCCGAACGCGGAGACCTCTTTCAGTTTGTCGGCGGCAACATGGCCACCCTCATTGCCGACACCATCCTCACCAAAACGGCGGTCGATTGCGTGTGCCTGTTCGAGGGTGAAGAAACGGCCGTGGAGCTAGCCGGGGCCTTGGAGAAGGGAGAAGACTGGAGGCGTACGAAAAGCATACGCTACCATGGTGATAATGGCGAAATAGTTTCCTCTCCGCTACGCGGCACCATGGCGGCGGAGAATATTTCCATCCTGCCGGACCGGGAAAATTGGAATTTCGACATTATAAGGAAGGCCTTCCCTTTCGGCTCGCCCGGCCGCTATAGCGCTGTTGTCTTCGCCAGCCGTGGCTGTCCGTTCAAGTGCACGTTTTGTAACCCCCAATCGGGAAGGCGGATAAGGACCCGCGAAATCGACGGCATCATCGCCGAAATCAAGCATCTCAAGGAACGCTGGAATGTTCGGTACGTCCGCTTCTTCGACGAGGTCTTCATCGGCTCGAAGAAAAAAATACGCTCCCTTTGCAAGAGGATGATCGACGAAAAACTCGGCGTTCATTGGTGGTGTCAGACCCAGGTGCGGCTGGTCGACGACGACCTGTTGCGGCTGATGCACAAGGCCGGCTGCATCGAAATCGCTTATGGCGTCGAATCCGGCAGCAACGCCATCCTTGAGGAAATGAAAAAAGGAATCACCGCCGACCTGGCCAGAAAGGCAATCGTGGCGTCCGATAACGCCGGTATGCGGGTCGTTCTCAGCATGATCGCGGGAACGCCGTCCGAAACAGTGGAAACGCTCGGGGAAACGAGGGATTTCTTGATATCCCTGAATCGAATTAATTGGACAACCATCCCGTCGATCAACTTCATCGTTCCCCTGCCCAATACCGAACTTTTCAACACGGCGCTGCGCATGGGGCTGATCAACGACCCCGAGGATTATGTCGTCGACGCCATTTCACGAATGGAAAAATATTCCGGCTCCATCAACATGACCAAAATGAGCATGGAGGAGTTCACCTCCACGGTCGCCCGTTTCAATCGTCAAATCCGCAAGGATTTCTTCGCCAAGCATCCGTCCCGTTATCTATTGTCCCTGACGGGGCTGGACCATCTCCGGCTCGGCCTTTTGTTCCGCTATTTCTCCTGGCGCCAGGTTGTTCCCCTTTTGGAGGCGTTGGCCTGGGCGATAGTGGGAAAACGAAGACCGTTGTTCGCTAAATAAGCCAAAAAAAATGGTCATCTGGCTCACCGGCCTGTCATGCTCGGGAAAGACCACCGTCGGTCGGCTCGTCCATGGACTTTGGAAATCCGAGGCGGCGAATACGGTCATCGTCGATGGGGACGAGGCGCGGCGGCTCTTCCAGCTCGAAAAAGGAGACTCCCTTTATACTCTCGACGGCAGGCGCATGGTCGCCGGACGCATCCACGACCTTTGCGCCTGGTGCGACCGCCAAGGCATCAACGTGGTCTGCTGCACCATTTCGCTTTTCGACGACCTGCACCGGATGAACCGCGAGGTTTTTTCCCGCTATTTCGAGGTTTTCATCGACGTTCCCATGGAGGTCCTGAAAAAGCGCGACGACAAGAACCTCTACGGCCCCGCGTTGCGTGGCGAAACCAAGAACGTGATGGGGGTGGACCTGCCTTTCGCGCCGCCGGCGGATCCCGACATGGTTGTCGACAACGGCGCCGACGGCATCGACCTGGGGGCGGTCGCCGCCGATATTCTCGAAAGGGCCAGGGCGTCATGAACATGCCGCCGGCGCCGGCGTCTTTCTCCTTCGGCACCAAGGCCGAAACCCTGGAGCGCTTAGCGGCGCGCCTCGGGACCGCGCAGCTGTGCGATCAACTCGCCGTGACGGCGGACCGCTGGCGGCGCGAGCGCGGACCGGTAGTGACGGAAATTCTTGCCCGTTTCGGCGCCGACCCCCTGGCCGTCCGCTCCAGCGCCGCCGGCGAGGACGGCTGGGACAACTCCCTGGCCGGGGCGCACCTGAGCCGCATCAACGTCAACCCGGCCACGGACAGCCTCGAAACCGTAATCGACGAAGTCTTCGGCAGCTACAAAACCCCTTCGCAAGGCGATCAAATCCTGGTCCAGCCGATGGTCGGAGACGTGGTCATATCGGGCGTCGTGCTGACCCGCGACCTGGACACCGGCGGCCCTTACTTCGTGATCAATTACGACGACGTCAGCGGCCGCACCGACACCGTCACCGGCGGCGCCGAAAGCAAGACCATCTTCGTTCACCGCTCAAACCTCGACGCCATGAGGTCGCCACGCTTCCGCCGCCTGATCGATTCCGTGATCGAGATCGAGGACATCACCGGCAGCGGGGAACTGGACATCGAGTTCTGCATCGACGGCAAGGACGAAATCTACATCCTCCAGGTCCGTCCGCTGGCGGCGCGCAAACGATGGCATGAAATCCCCGCCGCGGTCCTGGATAAGGCCATCGACGGCATTCGCTCCGACATCGCCCGGCGCATGACCCCGAAAGAAGGCCTGGCCGGAAACACAACCGTCTTCGGCGAGATGACCGACTGGAACCCGGCGGAAATGATCGGAACCGCGCCCAGGCCCCTGGCGCTGTCGCTATATAAGCACCTGATCACCGAGCGCATCTGGGCGGAGGCGCGGGCGGCCATGGGATACCGCATGGTCGAGGCGCCTCTGCTTGTAACCTTCCGCGGCCGGCCCTACATCGACGTGCGCCTCAGCTTCAACTCCTTCCTGCCCGCCGGGTTGGACGAAGGCCTGGCCGGGCGCCTGATCGACAGCCAGCTCGCCATGCTGGCCGAAAACAAGGACCTGCACGACAAGATCGAGTTCGAGATCGCCATAACCTGCCGGGACCTGGATTTCGAGACCGCCCGCGCACGGCTCCGCGACGCCGGTCTTCCGGGAACCGGCGGAACCGCCTTCGAGGAGGCCATAACCGCCGTCACCCGCCGCGCCCTGGAGGGAGGGAGAAGTGAAATAACGGCGCTGCTCGGGCGCACGGACCGTCTTCTCGGGCCCCGGAGCGACCTGCAAGGCCTGGCGCCGCCGCAAAGAGTCGGGCGCTTGTTGGAGGACTGCAAAACCGACGGCACGCTACCCTTTTCCATGCTCGCCCGTCACGGTTTCATCGCCGTGCAGTTCCTCGGCTCCCTGGTCCGCCGGGGGGTGTTCGCGCAATCGGACGCCGAGGGTTTTATGCGCTCCATCCACACGGTGGCCACCGATATCGTCGGCGACATGCGCGCCGTTGGAGCCGGCGAAATCGAGGCGGCGGACTTCCTGTCCCGCTACGGCCACCTCCGCCCCGGCACCTACGACATCACGTCGTGGCGTTACGACGAAAATCCGGACCTGTTCCTGGCCGACGCGACCCGCGAAGCCCCGCCCGAGACCGAACCCTTCTC
>DUZD01000105.1 GCA_013349695.1 Rhodospirillaceae bacterium | reverse complement strand
TCACCGCCTCGATCGGCAAAATCGACCGGCGGCTCAGAAGGCTGATGACGGAGAAGAAACTCGGCGAGGAAAACCTGCCGCGTTACGCGGCGCGGGAACTCCTGGACCTCAGTCTCTCGGCCACCCAGTTGGCCAAGGCCTGGGAGGCCTTGGAGGAGGCCAAGAGTGACCTGGGGCGCCGCGTTGAGGAACGGACAGAGAAATATCAACTGGCCAAGGAGGAGGCGGAAAAAGCTAATCTGGCCAAGTCCGAGTTCCTCGCCAGCATGAGTCATGATCTGCGAACCCCTTTGAACGCCATCATGGGCTTTGCCGAGATGATGGAGGCCAGAGCCTTCGGGCCGCTCGGCGACCCCCATTATGAGGAATATGCCAAGGACATTCACGGTAGTGGGAACCTCCTCGTCAGCCTCATCGACGACATCCTCGACATCTCCAAGATCGAAGCCGGAAAATACGAATTGGATGAAAAAACCCTGGATGTCTCCTTGCTCGTCCAGAGTTCCGTCAAAATGATTTCAACACTGCTCGAAGCGGGCAAATTACACCTTGCCACGGACATGGAACCCAATCTTCCAATGCTCCGTGGCGACGAGAAGGCGATAACCCAGATACTCAACAACCTGCTTTCCAACGCTGTTAAATTCACTCCCGCGGACGGCAAAGTTACAGTCTCCGCCAAGTTGGACGGGGATGGTTCCATAAACGTCTTGGTGGCGGATACCGGCGAGGGCATGTCCAGTCATGACATCATCAAGGCGTTAAATCCTTTTGAGCAAGCCGACAGCGCCCATGCAAGACGTCATGAAGGCACGGGACTGGGGCTTTACCTCTGTCAAAAATTCATAGAGTTGCATGACGGCGGCATAAAGCTGCAAAGCAAGGTCGGCAAGGGAACGACTGTCACCATGCGCTTCCCGCCTGAGCGAACCGTGGCTTCCTGAGAGAGGAATAGCCTTCATTTCAAACCGTTAGAAGGTCCGAGTTGGGCCAAGAAGCGGCACTCCGAGGCGGAGCCTCCAAAGGTCCGCGATGCGGCAATCAGCGGACCCTTGGTTCATGAGTACAGACCCTAATATCCCCGCTCGCGGCTGACTTGGTTTGTCGGCGGCTGCCCATTTTCGATGCGGCGGATGTTTTCGACGATGTGGGGGATCGCCGTGCGAGGCACGGTGAGGCTGGCGATGTGGGGGGTGACGACGACCTTCGGATGACGCCAGAAGGGATGCTCCCGAGGCAAGGGCTCGGCACGGAAGACGTCCAAGGCGGCACCGGCGAGGCGGCCCGAATCCAACGCCGCCAGCAAGTCGTCCTCGACCAGGTGGCCGCCGCGGGCGCAATTGATCACGTAAGCCCCCTCGGGCAGGGCGGCCAGCGTTTCCTTGTTGATGATGCCTTCCGTCGCCGGCGTCAGCGGCAGCAAACAGATCAGAATCTCGGTCCTGTTGAGAAACGGGATCAAGGCATCCTCGCCGTCGAAGCTTTCGACGTCTCCGATCTCTTTCGCCGACCGGCTCCATCCGGCGACGGCAAAGCCGAGGCCGCCCAGCTTGCCGGCGACGGCCGAGCCGATGGCGCCCAGACCCATGACGCCAACCCGCCGGCACGCGGTATCGGCCGCCGGCAGTTCCTTCCATTCGCGGCGGCGCTGGCGTTCCTCGAAAACATCGAACCGACGGTGGAAATGAAGCACATGGTGAATGACGAACTCATTCATTCCCGAGATCAGCGCCGGGTCGACCATGCGGATAAGGGGAACTTCGGGCAGGGCGGGGTCCTTGAGAAGGTGATCGGACCCCGCGGCAAGCGAGAAAATGGCCTTGAGGTTGGGATAGCGGGCCAATTCTCCCATTGGCGGATCCCAGACCAGGGCGAAATCGATGTCGGCCGGATCGCCGGTCTCGTCCGCCCAGACGCGGAAATCGAGATCAGGCAGTTCCTCGGCCAGCAATCGCTGCCATCCCTGGGGACGGTGGAAGCCGCTGATGAATAGCAGAACCATGCCTAGTGCTCCGTCTCATCTATAAGGTACCCATACGATCGCTTTTCCCGTTTCCTCGGCAGGCTTGAGGGGAACCGTGGCGCCAGTGGCGCCGCGTAAGTTCCCGAAAGGGCGCGCCGTCGATGCTGGCGCATCGTCAAGCGCTCCCGACGCCCCGAGGGGACGGGAAAAGCGACCCTTTGGGCGGCCTTACAAGGCTTCCGGACGTCGTCGCGCGCCGCTTGTGGTGGACGGCCACCACGGCGCGACGCGCTCCTAGCCGGAAACCTTGTAAGGTCGTCGTATGGGTACCTTATAGATGAGACGGAGCACTACAAACTCACCACGCCGGTTTCATCGGCTTTCATCTCGAACGCCGCGTCCATCAGGGCGCGGGTGTAAGGGTCCTTGGGGCAAGTGAAGATCTCATCCGCCGGGCCCTGTTCGACCACCAATCCCCCGCGCATGACCAGAACCTCGTGGGCGAGCGCCCTGACAACCTTCAAATCATGGCTGATAAAGAGATAGGCAAGGTCGTGGCGGCGTTGCAGCTCGCGCAGCAGCTCGACGATCTGCGCCTGGATCGACATGTCAAGGGCGCTCGTCGGCTCGTCCAGGACGATGAAGTCGGGTTTCAATACGAGGGCGCGGGCGATGGAAACGCGTTGCCGCTGGCCACCGGAGAATTCGTGCGGATAGCGGCTTTGCATGTCGGGCTCCAGTCCCACTTCCTCGAGGGCGCGGCCGATCGTGGCGCGGCGTTCCTGGTAGCTGTCGCCGCCAAGGCCGTGGACCAAAAGGCCCTCCTCGACGATCTGGCCGACCGAAAGGCGCGGGCTCAAGGAGCCGAAAGGGTCCTGGAAAACCATTTGCATTTTTTTTCTCAACGGCCTCAGTTCCTTGAAGCCGGCGCCCTGGATGTCGCGGCCGTTGAAAACGATGGCGCCCTGGCTCCGTTCGAGACGCAACAAGCCCCGGCCCAAGCTGCTCTTTCCCGAGCCGCTCTCGCCGACGACACCCAGGGTGTGCCCGCGGCGCAGCTGGAGGGTGATCCCGTCGACTGCCTTGATGTGATCGACGGTGCGGCGAAGGATTCCTTTTTTGACCGGAAACCAGACCTTGAGTTGGCTGGCGGCCATGACCTCCGGGGCGTCCCTTGACGCCGGCTCGGGCCTTCCGGAGGGCTCGGCGGCGAGCAGGCGCCGGGTATGGGGGTGCCGCGGGGTTGCGAAGATGTCGGCGACCTTGCCTTGCTCGACGATGCGCCCTGCGTTCATCACGTAGACCCGCTCGGACATGCGCCGCACGATGCCGAGGTCGTGGGTGATCAGCAGCAAAGCCATCCCCAGTTCGGCCTGCAGGTCCTTGAGAAGCTTCAAAAGCTGCGCCTGAATGGTGACGTCGACGGCGGTGGTCGGCTCATCGGCGATCAGCAGGTCGGGTTCGTTGGCCAAGGCCATGGCGATCATGATCCGCTGCTGCTGGCCGCCGGAAAACTCGTAAGGCAGGGCATGGAGCCGCTCCGTCGCCTCGGCCAAACCGACCAGGTGCAACAGTTCGATGGTCCGCCGACGCGCCTTCTCCCGGCCCATCAGCTTATGGACGAGCAGCACTTCCGATATCTGACGCTCGACCGAGTGCAGCGGGTTGAGCGAGGTCAACGGTTCCTGGAAGATCATGGCGATGCGGTCGCCGCGCAAGTCGCGCAAGCGGGCCTCGCCGGCGCCCATCAGTTCCTCGCCGGCGAAACGAATGCTGCCCTGGGGGTGCCAGGCCGAGGGATAGGGCAGCAGTTGCAGAACGGAAAGGGCGGTCACCGACTTGCCCGAGCCGCTTTCGCCGACCAGCGCCACCGTCTCGCCTTTGTCGATACCGAGCGATGCCCCTCGCACCGCCTTGACCTCGCGGCCGCCGGCGCCGAAGGAGACCGACAGACCGTCGATTTCCAGAAGCGGCGTGGCCGACATCAGCGGCCCGTTCCGGTGCCGGTTCCAGCGGCGGCGAACGTCTTGCGCGGATCGAAAGCGTCGCGCACCGCCTCGCCGATGAAAATCAACAGGCTCAACATGACGGCGAGGATGAAAAAGGTAGTGATGCCCAACCACGGCGCCTGCAGGTTGGCCTTGCCCTGATTGAGGAGCTCGCCCAGCGACGGCGATCCCGGCGGCAGGCCGAAGCCCAGGAAATCAAGCGACGTCAACGTCACCACGGAACCCGACAGGATGAAAGGCATGAAGGTCAGCGTCGCCACCATGGCGTTGGGCAGGATATGCTTGAACATGATCATGACGTTGCTGACCCCGAGGGCGCGGGCGGCGCGCACGAAATCGAAGTTGCGGGCACGCAGAAACTCGGCGCGCACGACGCCGACGAGCGCCATCCAGCTGAACAGCAAAAGCAGGCCCAGGAGCCACCAGAAGTTGGGCTCGATGATGCTGGCCAGGATGATCAGCAGGTAAAGGATCGGCAATCCCGACCAGACTTCGATAAAGCGCTGGAACAGAAGGTCGGTGAGGCCGCCGAAATAGCCCTGGGCGGCGCCGGCGGCGACGCCGATGATGGAACTGAAAAAAGTCAGCGCCAGGCCGAACAGGATGGAAATACGAAAGCCGTAAATCAGCCGCGCCACCACGTCGCGGCCCTGGTCGTCGGTGCCGAGCCAGTTTTCGGCGCTGGGCGGCGCCGGCGCCGGCACCGGCAGGTCGTAGTTGATGGTGTCGTAGGAATAGCGGACAAGCGGCCATAGCATCCACCCGTCGGCGGCGATCTTTTCGACGATGAAAGGATCGCGGTAATCGGTCTCGGTGGGAAAGTCGCCGCCGAAGGTGGTTTCCGAATATTCGGTGAAAACGGGCATGTAATAGGCGCCCTGGAACTTTACCAGCAATGGTTTGTCGTTGACGATGAACTCGGCGAAAAGCGTCACGGTGAAGAGTAAAAGAAATATCCAAAGCGACCAGAAACCACGCCTATTCGCCCTGAAGTTCATCAGCCGCCGCCGGCTCAGCGGGCTGATGGACAGACCCAGAAAGCGGTCCCGTTGCATCGCTCAGGCCTCCCGGCTTTCGAAGTCGATGCGCGGATCGACGATATGGTACATGAGGTCGCCGATGAGGTTGAAGACCAGTCCCAGCAGGGTGAAGAAAAAGAGCGTCCCGAACATCACCGGATAATCGCGGTTGAGCGCCGCCTCGAAACCGAGGAGGCCGAGCCCGTCCAAGGAAAAGATGACCTCCACCAAAAGGGCGCCGGTGAACAGGATGCCGATGAAGGCGCTGGGAAAGCCGGCGATGACGATCAGCATGGCGTTGCGGAATACGTGTCCGTAAAGCACCCGCTTTTCGGCCAGCCCCTTGGAGCGCGCCGTGATCACGTATTGTTTGTTGATTTCTTCCAGAAACGAGTTCTTGGTCAGCATGGTCAACCCGGCGAAACCGCCGATGACCAGGGCCAGGACCGGCAGGGTGATGTGCCAGAAGTAATCGGCGACGCGCGCCGGCCAACTCAGCTCGCTCCAGTCGGGAGAGGTCAGTCCCCTGAGCGGAAACCAGTCGAGGAAACTGCCGCCGGCGAACAGCACAAGCAGCAGGATGGCGAAAAGGAACCCAGGAATGGCGTAGCCGACGATAATGAATCCACTGGTCCAGACATCGAAGCGCGAGCCGTCGCGCACCGCCTTGGCGATGCCCAGCGGAATGGAGATCAGGTAGACCAGGAGGGTGGTCCACAGTCCGAGCGAGATCGACACCGGCATCTTGTCGATTACCAGGTCGATCACCTTGCGGTCGCGGAAAAAACTGTCGCCGAAGTCGAGGACCAGATACTGGCCCATCATCTTGAAGAAGCGCTCGACCGGCGGTTTGTCGAAGCCGTAAAGTTTCTCGATTTCCTTGATCAGTTCCGGATCGAGACCGCGGGCGCCCCTGTACTTGGAGACGGTCGACTCGCCGCCGCCGAAACGCTGGCTCCGGCCTTGACCGGCGCCCTCGCCGCCGGCGGCGCCGCTGATCCGCGCCGTCGCCTGGACGGCGGTGCCCTGGATCTCGGCGATCAGGCGTTCGACGGGGCCGCCCGGCGCCGCCTGAACGATGATGAAGTTGACGACCATGATCCCGAACAGG
>DUZD01000232.1 GCA_013349695.1 Rhodospirillaceae bacterium | reverse complement strand
TCGGGCGAGGGCGCGCCGAACAAGCCCTCGTCCGGCTCGGCCGGCTCCTCCTCGGGCGAGGGCGCGCCGAACAAGCCCTCGTCCGGCTCGGCCGGCTCCTCCTCGGGCGAGGGCGCGCCGAACAAGCCCTCGCCCGGCTCGGCCGGCTGCTCCTCCTCGGGCGAGGGCGCGCCGAACAAGCCCTCGCCCGGCTCGGCCGGCTGCTCTTCGAGGGGAGTGGTCCTTACCGGAGCAACGGGTGTTTTCGTAGTGGGTTTGGGAACGCGAGGGATGACCGATTTGGTATAATAAATTTTTTCGGGTTCGATAGATATGGAGCCGCTGGCGCTGCCCAGGCGGACAAAAGAGAACAGGAAGGGATTGTCCTCGAAATCGTAACGCCCGTTGCGAACGGCCACGAACCTGAGTTCCGCACTCTTTTGCGGCTCGACGGCGACGGCGGCGGTGCAGCCGCCAATGAACATTTGTTCGCCCGAAGTCACCTCGGCCAGGGCAATCGATCGGAAGAACTTCTGGGCGTGGAAAAAATGCAGACTCTCATCTTTGTTGTCGATGACCAAAACATAAGGCCGATCCTGGACAAGCCGGAAAACCATCGGCTCGAACTCATTCTGCCTGATGCGGATGGCTATGGTCCGGGCCTTTTCCCAGTTCGCCTCTTCGACGCGTTCCCGGGAGTCGGCGGGGCAACCATCAAAAAACGCGGGCAAGACCCCGTTTTGCGCGCATGCCGACAGCAAGGCCAAGGCTGTCGAGAGAAGAACCGGGCGCCAAGCCTTCTTCATATAGGATTTCTCTCGTAGCAACTCCACGAAGCATGCAGCAGGCCCAAAGCGCCAGAATCGTGGAAAAATATCAACCGCTCAAGCAGCGACCAAGTTAAAACGACAGTTCTTACCAAGGAATTAATACCGAAATCCGTTGAAACCGGCGGTATTGTTGTTTGTTGGGGCTTACCGTCTCGGATAGCCGTCAGGCCGCATATCCGGCGGATCGACGCCGAAGAGCCCGATCTGCCCTGGCGGCGGCGTCAATGGCGCTACCGATTCGCGTCGCCGTGGGGTTCGGTCGTCAGCGTCGCTATGAGGGGTAAAAAGCGCTCAGTCCCCGGCTTTTCGTTGCTGACGGAAGGGATGGGCCGGATAGGTGCCGAGCATTTTCACCTCGCGGCTGAAGAAGTTCAATTCTTCTAGCGCCAGTTGAAGCCCGCGGTGTTCGGGATGGCCCTCGACATCGGCGTAGAACTGGGCGGCGGTGAAGTTGCCGCCGACCAGATAACTTTCCAGCTTGGTCATGTTGACGCCGTTGGTGGCGAAGCCGCCCAGCGCTTTGTACAGCGCCGCCGGCACGTTGCGCACGCGGAAAACGAAACTGGTGATGAGCGGTCCCGTTTTGGGGTGGGGGACGATCGCCTCGCGGGCCATGATCAGAAAGCGGGTGGTGTTGTGCTCGGCATCCTCGATGTTGGCCTTCAATGACACCAGAGCATCGATTTCCCCGGCCAGTTCCGAGGCGATCGCGGCATGTGTTTTGTCGCCTTTGGCCGCCACGTGCGCCGCCGCCCCGGCGGTATCGGCATGCACCACCGGCTCCATCCCCAGCTCCCGGATCAAGTCGCGGCATTGGTTGATGGCGTGGATGTGGCTGTGTACGTGGGTAAGGGCGGAAATCTCCGCCCCCGGCAAGCCGAGCAGATGATGATTCACCCGTTGGAAATGTTCACCAATGATGTAGAGGCCCGAATCCGGCAGCAGGTGATGGATATCGGCGACCCTTCCGGCCACTGAGTTCTCGATGGGGATCATCGCCAACGCCGCCCGGCTGTCGCGCACGGCGGCGAAGGCGTCCTCGAAGGCGCGGCAGGGCAGGGTTTCCAATTCGGGGCGGGCGCCGCGGCAGGCCAAGTCCGAATAGGCGCCCGGCGCACCCTGGAAGGCGATGGTTCTTTGCGCATCGGGCATGGTCTTGGCCGGCCTGTCTTTAAGATCCCCTGGCCAGCAATTCCCGGCCCCTCGCAAGGTCGGCGGGAGTATCGACAGCGAAGGGAACCCTGTCAACGAGAGCGGCGTCGATGCGCATGCCGTTCTCAAGCGCGCGCAACTGCTCCAAGCGTTCGCGCCGTTCCAGGCCGCCACGGGGAAGCCCGGCGAAGCGGGCCAGTGCACGGCGGCGAAAAGCGTACAATCCGATGTGATGATAGAGCGGCCCTTCACCGCAAGGAACAGGGGCGCGGCTGAAATACAAGGCGCGTCCGACCGTCTCCCCCGGTTGCAGCGAGATCACCGCCTTGACCACGTTGGGATTGGTTTTTTCGGCCTCGCCGCCGATTGCGCTGGCGAGGGTGGCGATGTCCACCTCGGCCTCGGCGAGCGGCCCGAGGACGGCGCCGGCGATATCGGCCTCGATGGTCGGCAGATCGCCTTGCATGTTGACGACGGCGTCATGGCGGCCGTCCGGATCAACGGCCTCGACCGCCTCGAAAACCCGGTCCGAGCCCGACGGATGGCCGGAGCGGGTGAGCAGAGCATCGCCGCCGGCCGCTTTCACCGCCTCGGCGATTTCCGTTTCCGCCGCCGCCACCAGCACGGGACCGAGGTCCGCTTCCACGGCGCGGCGCCAGACATGGACGATCATCGGCTCGCCGCCGATCTCGGCCAGCGGCTTGCCGGGAAGGCGATTGGACGCCATGCGGGCGGGAATGACGACTATGGGATTTCGCGGCAGAGCCATGGGCAGAGCTTATAACGCCGCCGGATGCGCCCCAAAACAGGTTTTTTTTGAGAGCATGTCCATGTTGATAAGGATCGGCATCCTGCTCGACGAAAGACGAACAACCACATCCAACCAATACATGAATGATATGTATTTCCATACGCATTTATCGCAACTAAGATGAAGCGATTCCAGTTGGCGTTGTGTCGGGTCCTCTTTGGCTTTAGTGAGATATGGTCGGAATGATTACGTTTTATTGGCGACAAAAAACAAAGCGCGCGGCCCAATTTTCCATCCGTGGCGCCCCGCTGATCGCGGCGTTGCCGATCTTGGCCTCCAATCTGCTCGGCAACTTGCTTGCGCTTACGCACAAACCGGTTACGGCATCGGCCGACAAACCGGCGGCCGCCGACGTCAAACGCGGCGCCAAGTCCCTCCCATGACCGAACCCGACGCAACGGCAGCTGTTCCCGACGATTTTGTCGATCTGGCGGTGGCCTTGGCCGCCGCCGCCGCTCCCGTTGTCATGCGCTACTTCCGCGGGGATATCGACATCGACATCAAGGCCGACCTGAGTCCGGTGACGGCCGCCGACTGGGAGGCCGAGGAAACCATGCGCGGCCTCATCGAGGCGGCTTTTCCCGACCACGGCATTATCGGCGAGGAGCACGGAACGATTCGCGCCGCGGCCGAGTTCGTCTGGGTTCTGGACCCCATCGACGGCACCCAGTCCTTCGTCACCGGCAAGCCCTTGTTCGGCACTTTGATCGGGCTCGTCAAAAACGGAGTGCCGGTCATCGGCGTTATCGACATGCCGGCTCTCAAGGAACGCTGGATTGGCGTCCACGGGCGGCAGACCACCTTCAACGGCAAGCCGGTCTGGGCGCGCGCCTGCGAGCGCTTGGGCCAGGCTTGGCTTTATGCGACCTCGCCACAGATGTTTCCAGAGGGCGATTTCCAGGCTTTCGAGAATTTGCGTAAACACTCCCGCCGCGCCATCTACGGCGCCGATTGTTATGCTTATGGCCTGCTCGCCAACGGCACCGTCGACCTGGTCGCCGAGTCGACCATGCAGCCTTACGACTACGTCGCTTTGGTCCCCGTGGTCGCCGGCGCCGGCGGCGTCATCACCGATTGGCGGGGAAAAGAGCTGACGGTACGATCCGACGGCCGCGTGCTGGCCGCCGGCGACAAGCACATCCACAAGGCGGCGTTGAAGGCCCTGAAAATCTGAGGACGGGAGTTTCGCCGCCGTTTCCCGGCCGATGAATCGCCATCCTTGATCCCAGGGGACGGCGCCGCCAATATCCCCGACCGGGAGCAAACGTTTTTTAAGGAGTTGGCAGCCATGGCGAGAAGCGGCGTCTTTCGGATCGAGCGAACGGGCGTTGTTTCGCTATTTGTCGTTTTCGCCGCCGCTTTATTGATGGCTCCCGCCGCCGCCGGCGAAGCCAAGCCCGGCCACGCCATGGCCATGCATGGCGAACCCAAGTACGGCCCCGGCTTCAAGCATTTCGATTACGCCAACGCCGAAGCGCCCAAGGGCGGCAAGGTCCGGCTCGCCGCCATCGGCACCTTCGATAACCTCAACCCCTTCATTCTCAAAGGCTCTGGCACGACGGCGGCGGGCGTCGGCAGGTTGTTCGAGACGCTGGCCACCGGCTCCCTCGACGAGGCCTTCACCAACTACGGGCTGCTGGCCGAATCCATCGAGACGCCGGAAGACCGTTCCTGGGTCGCCTTCACCCTGCGCGGAGAAGCCCGCTGGCACGACGGCGAGCCGGTGACTCCCGAGGATGTGATCTTCAGCCTGGAAATCCTCAAAACCAAAGGCCATCCCTTCTACCGGGCCTATTACGCCAATCTCGAAAGGGCGGAGAAAGTCGGTCCCCGCAAGGTGAAGTTCGTGTTCGGCGGCGGCGAGAACCGGGAACTTCCGATGATCGCCGGCCAGTTGCCGATTCTGCCCAGACATTACTGGCGGGGCCGCGATTTCGAGAAAACCACTCTTCAGCCGCCTTTGGGCAGCGGCCCTTACCGGATCGAGTCGTTCGAGCCCGGCCGCTTCATCACCTACGAACGCGACGCCGATTACTGGGGCGCCGACTTGCCGGTCAACCTGGGCATGAACAATTTCGACATCATTCGTCACGACTACTACCGCGACACCACGGTGGCGCTGGTCGCCTTCAAGGCCGGCGAATACGATTTTCGTTTGGAAAACGTTTCCAAGGACTGGGCCACCGCCTACGACACGCCGGCGGTCAGGCAAGGCCTGATCAAGAAAGAGGAAATCCGCCACCAGCGGCCGACCGGCATGCAGGCCTTCGTCTTCAATACCCGCAAGGCCATTTTCAAGGACCCCCGCGTGCGCCGGGCGCTGGCCTTCGCTTTCGACTTCGAATGGACCAACAAGAACCTGTTCTACGGCCAATATGTGCGGACGCGGAGTTTCTTTTCCAATTCCGAGCTGGCCTCGACGGGTCTGCCCGGGGCGGAGGAAATGAAGATCCTCGAACCCTTGCGCGGAAAAATCCCCGACGAGGTCTTTGCCAAGGTCTATTCGCCGCCCGCCAGCGACGGTTCCGGCAACATCCGCGACAACCTTCGCCGCGCCTTCAAGCTGCTCAAGGCCGCCGGCTGGACATTCAAGGACCGCAAGCTCGTCAACGCCGATACCGGCCAACCCTTCACCTTCCAAATCCTCCTCGGTTCCCCGGCCTGGGAGCGGATCGCCTTGCCTTTTACCCGCAATCTCAAACGCTTAGGGATAGAGGCCAAGGTACGCACCGTCGATACCGCCCAATACCGCAAGCGCACCGATGAGTTCGATTTCGAAATGATTGTCGATGCTTTCGGGCAATCGCTTTCGCCGGGCAACGAGCAGCGGGACTTCTGGAGTTCCGCCGTCGCCGACCTGCCGGGCAGCCGCAACACCATCGGCGTCAGGGATGCGGTCATCGACCGGCTGATCGAGCTAGTGATCTCGGCCCCCGACCGGCAAAGCCTGATCCATCGCACCCGCGCCCTGGACCGGCTGTTGCTGTGGGGCCATTACGTCATTCCCCACTGGCACATTCAAAGCTTTCGGGTCGCCCATTGGGACAAGTTCGGGCGGCCCGGCGTCACCCCCAAATACGGGCTCTGTTTCGATTGCTGGTGGATCGATCCGGCCAAGGAAGCGGCGCTGGCATCCCGTCGGGGAAAGAATTAGTACAGTACAGTGCAATTAACGACCCCATACGACGGTCTTCCGAGGTTTCCGGCTAGGAGCACGCCGCGCCGTGGTGCCATCCCACCACAAGCGGCGCGCGACGACGTCCGGAAGCCTCGGAAGACCGCCCTTAAGGGTCGCTTCTCCCGTCCCCTCGGGGCGTCGGGAACGCTTGACGATGCTTTGGCATCGCCGGCGCGC